>JAEUOD010000044.1 GCA_016791065.1 Dechloromonas sp.
CGGTGGCTTTATCACCAGCTTCGATCGCCTGACGCACACGCTTGATCGCGGTACGCAGGGTCGAACGCAGGCTGGCGTTATGGGAGCGCTGCTTGTCAGCTTGACGGGCGCGCTTGCGGGCTTGTGCGCTGTTGGCCATGACTAAATCCAATAAACTATGAGCCAGCCACTATATCAAATTCTCCAACCGTAGCCAAGAAAAATCTCACATTACTCCGGAGACTAGGGCACAAACAGTTCACTCCACATCAATGCGCATCAACAAGGAAGCGCCAACAGCTTCCCCGTCACGGGTCGCAGGCGTAAATCGAGCCCCTTTGAATGTAGTCACGATGTTCATTTGAGTTTCGGGTGGCAAATTTGAGTGGAGCACCTCGGCAAACTCTACAACACCTTCATTGCTGATCTCGAAATGCAATATCATCATGCCGCTGATTCGCGAGTCGATCTCATCAAAAACCAAGTTCGACTCGAGCACCGGTGGACTATCTGGAACAGTAAAGGCCAGACGTCGCGGATTCGCCCCCGCCCCCCCCTTGATTACTTCTTGCCGTTCCAATTTAAGCGAGTGAGGTACGAGCTCATTTCGACGCCCCCCGCCCAGTTCGACCGCAGAAGAAAACCTTCCCAAGGGAGGCGCAAGGCGCACTTCGAGAGCGGCCCGCGGCACTTTCTGGTCCACACCGAAATTGCCGCCCCCACCATTTAACCCAAGCATCAAAACAATGAAGAGTATAGAGTGAATCGCAAGCGACATAGCACTTGCCAAAAGCAAGCGCGTAAACCCATAAGCAAGCCACTCACCACCATCGCCATCCATCGCATGAAGTAAGCCGTCCATCCCCACATTATTCGATTCGCTTTCCCTTGAACTATAAAGCGAAATGAACATCCATTCGGAGAAAATTTCGAGTGTCCTCGAAAATGAACTACTCGGTCCTTGGCACATCAATGCAACGAGAAAGTACCAAATCAAGCGGCTTTACAATCATAGAACTCATGATTGCAATAGCTGTTTTGAGCGTATTGCTGTCAATTGCCGTCCCCTCCTTCCGACAATTCCTGGTCAGTACACGCCTTACTAGCCAAGCTAATCAATTGGTCAGCGACCTCGCATTTGCACGCAACGAAGCGGGAACCAAAAGTCGCAACGTCATTATGTGTATTGCCGCGACATCCACTACGTGCGCGACTAGCGGCACCGACTGGGCCGCAGGATGGATCATCTGGAGTGACGTCAATGGCAACTCTTCACTGGATGCTGCAACTGAAATCTTAAGGTACGCCCCCCCACTTGAGGGTAGCGTTAGTGCAGCACTAAGCGGCTTCACTTCAAATACTTCCCTGATATTTCGTCCTTACGGTGGCCTCCCCTCGAATGCAGGTGGCCCAGGAGTTTTTAAGATTTGCGAAGCAAACGAATTGAACGGCCGCCAGATTTCTATTCCTTACACGGGGCGCGCTACCGCTACCCGGATTTCGAATTGCCCATAGATTCCCTCATACCATGAGCCGAACACCACGACACAACATGCACCAACAGGGCGCAACCCTGCTCGAAGTGCTTATCGCCATATTGGTTCTTTCCTTCGGGCTCATGGGGCTACTCGGCCTGATCATGAACGGCCTAAAAATGACCACATCATCGCACTATCGGACGATAGCCGCGCAGCAAATTGTTGCGATAGCTGATTTGGTGAATGCAAATCCTGATATCAGTAGCGCCTATTCACCACCAGGGTCGGTCAGCGGAAGCGCTTATTGCATAACCACGGCATGTTCAACCACACAGATCGCACCGGCAGATTATGACCGATGGCAATTAAATGTTGCGGCATCACTGCCAAATGGCGGAGGGGTGCTTTGCCTCGACGCCTCCCCTGCGGACGGCAACCTTTCCAACTTCGCTTGTAGTGGAACAGGGCGCCCCACAGTAAAAGTTTGCTGGAACGAAAATACTCGTGTCGCTATTTCTTCTGGCGGAGCTTCCGGCACAGATTCCTCTACCGATACTTGCTTGACTTCTCAGCTATGAAACCACGATTAACCGCTCAGGAGTCCGGTTTTACTGTCATTGAGTTGATGGTAGCAATTGCGATCGGCCTCATTATTACTTTGGTGGTCACTCAAGCATACCTCAGCGGCTTGGGCACACAGAGAGCCCAAACTGATATCAGCCGGGCTCAAGAGGCCTCTCGCTTCGGATTCGACCTATTGGCGCAATCAATTAGAAAAGCAGGTTATAAGAACCCGACAGCAACGGGCATAGGTTACTGCACTTCATCGCCCACCGGACGAATAGCCATGACAAATGATCCTGCCTCAGTCACCCTAGGCAGCACCACTTACACCATACTGAATTCCAGCGACATCCTGCGCGTGAACTATTTTGGCGAAGGCGCCGGCACCGGAGACGGATCTATTGTCGATTGTCTTGGCAATACCGTGGCAGCCAACACCCAGGTTCAAGACGTTTTCTTTGTTGCTGCAGACGCGAACAATGACAATGAACCAGCTTTGTTTTGTTTCGCCGGTGCATCAGCAACAGCACAACCGTTGGTTCCGGGAATTGAAAGCCTTCAATTGCTATTCGGTGACGACACCGATTCAGATGGCACCGTCAACCGTTATGTGACCGCCACGAACGTCAGCAATGCCAACAATGTCCGCAACATAGTCATCTCGGTTGTTGCAAGAACCAAGGAAACCAGTGCGATCGACAATAGTGCAAGAACTTTTAGTCACTTCGGACAGCGCTATGCCGGCACTACGCCAACAGCACCTACTGGCGATAGTGGCTCGGTATTCACCTCTCCCGCTGATGGTCGCACTCGCCAGCAATTTTCGACAACGATTGCGTTGCGAAACCTCTGTCCGATTTGAGTACGCATCATGATTAAGCTCCAAACAAATCCTTCAGTCCTCTTCGTTCCCAATCAGGATGGGTTTGCCCTGATTACAGCCTTGGTATTCCTTGTAATCCTCACGCTGCTAGGAATCAGCGTTTATTCGACCTCAACCGGGGACGAGAGGATGGCGCGAAATTTCCGCGACAAGGAAATCGCTTTGCAAGCGGCAGAGGCTGCTTTAAATGAGGCAAAAATTCTGATTACCGGAAGTTACAACTCAACAAGCGCACCCACAACACTACCGACCCCCCTTTCGGAACAAAAATGTTATGCCGGTACGCCAACAGGCTATTCCTGTGATCCCAACATTAATCCGCTGACGCTTGATCTTTTCTCTGGGAGCGTAACCGGTGCAGCTGTTGGAACAGTGGGCAGTTCAATTTCTCCATCCATCGTCGGCGTTTCGGCCGCACCACGCTATCTTGTAGTCTGGAGAAAAGCCGCCGCCTGTGGCAACAGCAACACAAGCTACTGCTTCCAAATCATCGCCCAAGCCAGAGGCCGTTTGCAAAACACACGCGTCAATCTGGTTGAATTGTTTACTTATTGATTGATTCACTTCGAATAATCTCGAAGGAGCTTCTCATGGCTAATCGCAACACACTGAATCTCACCCTGAGTACCCTGCTGCTGATCGGGACATGCCCCGCATATGCAGGTACCCTTGCCGAATCGCCATTGTTCATTCAAAGCGCGGTACCACCCAATGTGCTATTCGCATTGTCGGTGGAATTTCCGACGGCGAATACAGCGGCTTATCAGGGAACAAACGATTATTCAACAAGTAATGCCTATCTAGGCATATTCGACCCCGACAAGTGTTACTCATACGATTCGACCAATAATTGGTTTGCGCCAACTGCGCTGGCAACTAGCCATGCCTGCGCCGGGGATTGGAGCGGGAATTTTTTGAATTGGGCAACGATGACTGGTCTTGACGAGTTTCGATATGCTATGACCGGCGGAAATCGTTATCAAGATACCAGCACGTTAACGGTACTTGAACGGGCCTATCAAAGTGGACAGGGCGGAACCAGCAACTTCCCGAATAAGACATATACCGGAAGCAATGCTACCCCTTATCCGAATACCGCAGCCTTGACGATTCAGAACCAAGGCCTCGGGCATCGAATGAAAGTTACACTGGGCGGTAGCGGCACAGCACTTTGTGCCAACCCATCCTTGGTCAGCGGTTCATTTTCCTGCGACATAGCTATTCAAACCACGAACGAATCGGGTTCCTGCACCTCCTGGACAGGAACGGGCAGCAGTTCATCTCCTTATAGCTGTCAAACATTTGGCCCATTCTCGGATGGCGTTGGCACGCCAGCGAGTTTCACGGCTGGTACGACGTCAACTGCAAGCAGCACTGCCGGAACAGACACCGTATCGTGTGCCAATCCAACAGGTACAAGTAGCGCGAACTTTAGCTGTACCTTAACAAACTCCGTTGGAACTTCGGGGTCGTGCACCAACTGGATAGGAAACGGCACTTCCGTATCCCCATTTAGCTGTTCCAACTTTGGGACATTTGGCGGAACGGCTTTTACCACATCTTCAAGCGCCACTGCCGCAACCTATATCGCCGCGACTCAAATTACCCAACCAGTGGAATCGGTAACCTCTTGCTCAATAGGTACATCCTCTCCGAATGCCATTAGCTGCACGCTTTCATCGGGGCGTACAGCAACCTGCAACAACCCAACGGGCGATGGTCGCTCGGGAGGCACTCCGTATTATTGCAACTCCTCGAATTCCTGGACAATCTCCGGTTCTCCGACTGCCAGTTACGTCAGCAATACCAGTTCTACAAGCAATACGTCCTTTGTAAACTCATCTGGAAGAACTCGCTATTACAAAGCGCCAACTTCAGTGACTTTCAGCATTCAACAGAATAATACTTACTACTATGTTCCATCCTATAACGGTACAAGCGGAACAAGCGGCAATTACTATTATTACTCAACCTACAACGTCAATTTCGGAAGCAGTCAGACTTACTATGTTCGCGCGAAAGTCTGTGACTCTTCTGTTGGTCTCGAATCGAATTGCGAACGTTATGGAACTTCCACTTATAAACCAGTAGGGGAAGTACAACGCAACGGCGAAAAAATGCGTTTCGGACTATTTTCATACTACAAAGCCAATGACATCGATAACGCAGTGATGCGGTCCAAACTGAAGTATGTCGCGCCGAACAAATGGACTTCTTCGGGAGTATCAACTTCTAACACCAGCAAGGAGTGGGATGCCTCTACCGGCATATTGGCCACCAACCCTGACCCAACCGAAGCAAGTAATTCTTATGGTGGCGCGGTTTCTCAATCCGGCGTCATCAACTACATCAACAAATTCGGCATCGCAGCGCAGGGCTACAAAACGTATGACAACGTCGGCAAGCTTTATTACGAGAGTCTTCGTTACCTGCGCGGCCTAAGCCCAACCAGTGCATTCTATAGTCGTGCCTCGACAACCAACGGCGACGGTTTTCCAATCATTTCGAGTTGGGATGATCCGGTGCTGTATTCCTGCCAGAAGAACTACATCATTACCATGGGTGACACCCATACGCACTGCGACAAGCGTTTGCCCGGCGGCCTCGCAACAGGCTACGGCTCAAGTCAGTGCCAAGGAAACAGCCAAACTAGCGACTTTGGTGCTTTGAGCGGCGACACTGCAGTCGATGTTGGCACCTGGACCAATGCGATCGGCACCCTTGAAGGCCGGGCAAACCTCGCGACCACCTGGTTTTCCGGATCGGCAAGCCACTATATGGGTGGACTTGCCTACTGGGCTGCCAAGGATGGGTTCCGGACGATGAACAATCAAGCAGTCAAAGCCAAGAGCTATGTCATTGACGTTCAGGAATATGGAGATCTTGGCGTCAACTCGCAATACTGGTACGCCACGAAATACGGCGGTGTCGATACTTTCGATAGCAGTGGCAATCCGCAAAATTGGTCGACGACTATGCCAGGCTATACCGGCAACTGGCCAAAGACCTTGCTACCTGCGGGCAATCCTGCTGCAATGATTGCCGCAGTACGGGGAGCGCTTGCATCGATTTCTTCGCAAGTCGGCTCAGGTGCGGCAGTTGGTCTTTCAACAGGAGACCTGCGTACCGGCAATGGCACCAACATTTACAGTGCCACATATGACTCTACAGGCTGGAAAGGCGACATTCAGGCATACCAGATGAATAGCAGTCTGGTCATCTCCAGTACGCCAATCTGGAGTGCATCCACCTTCCTCAACCCCACAACGCTCAATCCAACTAGCGGAACAGCACCCTGGATTACGAGACGGGTGTTGACGTTTAACGACGGCCTGCTTGCCAACGGAACGGCAGACACCGCGAACAATGGTCGGCAAGGTGTCGAGTTCATGGCCGAAGATGCCAGCGGCAACAACACTTTTTCGACGCATTTCTCAGCGCGTCAGCAAGCACTTCTGAATACAGACCCCGCATCGACGACCACTGACTCACGAGGGGCCGACCGGGTCAACTACATTCGAGGTGACAATAGCAACGAAGGCAGCAATGGTTTCAACTGGCGGGTCAGGACGGGGTCGATCGGCGACATCATCAATTCTTCACCGCTATATGTTCGCTATCCATCGTCGTCAAATATTCCACCATCCGATTTCACCAGTTTCCAAACCTATGCGAACGCTATTGCCAGCAGAACTCCCGTTCTCTACGTAGGCGGCAATGATGGAATGCTCCATGCCATCAATGCATCGGATCTGTCTGATAACGGAACATCTGCACCAGGCGCCACCACCGATAGTGGTAAGGAACTGCTCGCTTATGTACCTTCTGCCGTATATAAAAAACTACCAGAATTAACTTGGGATAATTACTCCCACAAATACTTTGTCGATGGATCTCCTGTAGCCGCGGATGTGCAGTTAACCAACTGTACGGTAGCAACAGACAGCACCGGGTGTTGGAGAACCTTCATCCTCGGTGGACTCAATGCCGGGGGCCAAGGCATCTACGCGATCAATGGCACGGACCCATCGGCCTTTGCTTCAGGAACCCCGAAGTCGCTAGTTTTCTGGGAGTTTACCGATCGTGACGACTCCGATCTCGGCAGCACTTTCGCTCAGCCCATCGTTCGAAAAATGAACAATGGGCGATGGGCAGTCATTTTCGGGAATGGTTACAACAACACGACCTCAGATGGCTCGGCCAGCAGTACAGGTCGTGCATACCTGTACGTTCTGTTCGTAGACGGTCCAGGGTATGCAACTAGCGGTCGAGGGAACCCATGGACGCTGGGTACCGATTACATCAAGATCGAACTCAAGGCTCCAAACGAAGGAAGTACAACGCCTCTTGTGCCAGCTAACGGCCTTGCGACGACGTATGCTCTCGACAAGGATGAAAATGGCACGGTCGACTACATCTACGCAGGCGATCGCTATGGAAACCTTTGGAAGGTTGATGTTTCCAGCGCAACGACTTCAAGCTGGGGTTCAGCATTCGGTACAACCGCTACGCCATTGCCACTGTTTACGGCCGTTACCGGTGACACGACACCCGCCAAGCAACAAATCACAACCAGTCCGATTATTTCCAAACATCCGCTGGGTGGATATATGGTGCTTCTGGGTACGGGATCGTATGTAGACCAAACCGACACGACCAGTCCATTTTCCACGAATTCTTTCTACGGGATTTGGGATAAGGACGACGGCACACGCGTGACACGTGCAGATCTTCAGAAGCAGGCGACACTCTCGCTGACCTCAAGCGGCACCATATACTCGTTGCAGACGAATTGTCAGCCTCAATACCAATCGACTGCTGCCGCACCTGCAACAGCTACAACGCTCTGTCCAGCTTCGTTGGCACCAAGCTTGAACACGTCAGGACTAATTGATCAACAACTTGGCTGGGTACTCGATCTCCAGAACGACCCATCGGTTAGCAACAGCGGCGAGCGCTACATCTCTTCCGTTGTTCCGATCCTTGAGAATGGCTTGCTGACATTTATCACCTTAACCCCCTCGGGAGACGTTTGCTCAGGCGGTGGCTATGACTTTACCTACAATCTTGACTACCTGACCGGAGGAGCCTTTTCCAAAGCCATCTACTACGACCTGAGCGGTACAACCCCGTCTGTTATCACCAGCAACTTCACGGTCGGGTCTGGTAGTTCTGCAACCACCGTCACAGCGCCTCCCAGCGGCAAGCGCCTTTCTACTTCGCTGGGTCAAAATCCAAAGCGTATTTACTACGATACCGATCCTGGGTCTTCGACACCTAGTACGGGGACCGGGTGCAGCAATCAAGTTCCGGGACGGCCGTGCAAGAAAATCAAACGCGGTTGCGATATCGTAACTATTACCGGTGGTTGCTCTGGCGTTACGCCGCCGGCAACGGGTCGGATATCGTGGCGTCAAGTCACCCAGTAAACACTAGGAGCTAAAGAACCTTATGAAAACACGCGTGAATATCAGGAGAAATGGTTTCACCTTGATCGAAGTAATGATCGTTGTTGCAATCATCGGTATTCTCGCCAGTATTGCGTACCCTTCTTACCAGGAATATGTTCGGCGTGCCGCCCGTGCAGAAGCGCGTGCGGCAATGATGAATATGGCGCAACTTCAGGAGCGCAACTTCACCGATCGGGGGGCATATGTTGCCATAAGCTCTGGAGCTCGCTCAGATGGATGGGTGAGCTCCAATTGGTCCGGCAACAACTTTAACTCCCGGAAATACGACATCACAGTTGCGATTAATGTCGTATCGGGTACCACCACGTTGCCCTTCGTCGTCACAGGCACACCTGCCAACGGTCATTCAGACCCAACGTGTGGAAACCTAACCTTGGCAGCCAATGGCACCCGGGGCAGTTCAGCAGGAAACGCCGCGGACTGCTGGCGATAAAATAGCTTCTTGATTAATTGGCCAGCATTAGCTGGCCAATTCTTTTGGCAATGGGAAAGAAACACCTTCAGGGGGACTATCAAGATGTTCAATTTGAACATCCACCTGTTGCTTGATATATGCGATCAGACCAGCAACCAGAACTTCTGGCGCAGACGCCCCTGCGGTTACGCCAATTTTACGTTTCCCTTTTAGCCAACTCAGTTCGATTTCTTCCGGACCGTTCACCAGGTGCGCCTCAATACCTCGAGCCACCGCAACCTCTTTCAAACGTCGCGAGTTGGAGCTATTCGGGCTACCTACCACGATGACCAGATCACACTGTTCCGCAAGCGCCTTTACTGCATCCTGACGGTTCTGGGTGGCATAACATATATCATCCTTTTTCGGCCCCTGTATCAACGGAAAACGCAGTTTAAGGGCAGCGATAACGACGCTCGCATCATCCACGGAAAGCGTCGTCTGGGTAACATAGGACAGATAGTCAGGTGATTTGACCCGCAGGGATTCAACATCCTCCACCGTCTCCACCAGATACATCCCCCCTGCGCTCTGCCCCATCGTCCCCTCGACCTCGGGATGGCCCTTGTGGCCGATCATGACGACTTCGCGTTCCTGGTTGCGCATCTTGCCGACTTCGACGTGTACCTTAGTAACGAGCGGGCAGGTGGCATCGAACACTTTCAGACCTCGTTGTTCAGCTTCGTGGCGTACCGCCTTCGAAACGCCGTGGGCGCTGAAGATAACCGTGCTTCCGGCAGGCGCTTCATGCAGTTCCTCAATGAATACCGCTCCCTTGGCGCGCAGGTCGTCGCAGACGAACTTGTTATGCACTACCTCGTGCCGCACATAAATCGGGGCACCAAATTTTTCTAGGGCACGCTCAACGATGGCGATGGCGCGCTCGACGCCGGCGCAGAAGCCACGGGGATTGGCGAGGATGACTTGCATTTACATGATTCCGATGATTTTCACCTCGAAGCGGATCGTCTTTCCGGCCATCGGGTGGTTGAAGTCGAACAGGGCGTGGGTATCGTCCAGTTCGCGCAGGAAGCCGGCAAAGGTGCCACCATTCGGCGCGGTGAATTCGACGACGGAATTTTCCTTGAGTTCCATCCCATCCGGCAGACCGCTACGGGCAATACGCTCGACGAGGCGAGGGTTATGCTGGCCGAAGGCCTGCGCCGGCTCCAGTTCGAAGACGAAGGTTTCCTGCGCAGGCAGGCCGATCAGTACGCTTTCCAGATTCTCAGCCAGCTGGCCACTGCCCATCTGCAGGGTAGCCGGGCTCATATCGAAGGTCGACAGGAACTCCTCGCCGTCCAGGGCGGTAATGCGGTAATGCAGGGTCAAGTAGCTGTCGGAACGGACGGCTGCACTCATGGAGAATCCTCTTTCTTGTCGGTCGCAAACAGCGACGTAATAATCAGTAAAACCGCGCCAACGGTAATGGCCGAATCGGCCACGTTGAAGGCCGGCCAGAAGTAGCCGGCAGCATGCCACTGGATGAAATCAACCACCGCACCAAAACGAACGCGGTCGATGACATTTCCCAATGCGCCCCCCATGACCAACGCCAGCGCCAGCGATAGCAGCCTCTGCCCCGGGTGCTTGCGGATTTCCAGCGCGATCCAGGCGGAAACCCCCAATGCCAGAACAGTGAAGAACCAGCGCTGCCAACCCGGCTGATCAGCCAGGAAGCTGAAAGCAGCCCCCGGGTTGAAGGTCAGTACCCAGTTCCAGAACGGCGTAACGTAAATGACCTCACCCAGTTGCAGATGATTGAGAACAACCCATTTACTGACCTGGTCGAGAAAGATGATCAACCCGGCCAGGCCATACCAATACCCGACTTTAGGCACTGGCACGCACCTCTCCGTCGCCATGCAGATTGCTGATGCAACGGCCACACAGCGACGGATGTTCGCCATTGGCACCGACATCCGACCGGACATGCCAGCAGCGCTCGCATTTGGCATGCGCAAGCGGCACTGCCGTCACCTGCTCCACATCATCCTCGACGACGCTGGATGCAGAACAGATGAACACGAATTTCAGATCGTCACCGAGCGCCGCCAATGCCGCATGCTTCTCGCCTGAACAACGGACTTCAACTGCGGCTTGCAGTGCCGAACCGATTTTTCCTGCTTCACGTTGTGCTTCCAGCGCCTTGGTGACATCGGCACGCGCCGTGCGCACCAACGCCCACTTGGCGAGCAAGTCTGCCTCGCCCGGAATATTCGGCAGTTCATGCCAAATCTGGAACATCACGGAGTCGTCGGCCGTGCCGCCGAGCACCTGCCAGACTTCCTCGGCAGTAAACGACGTAATCGGTGCCAATAGGCGAACAAAGCTTTGCGTGATGTGCCAGAGCGCAGACTGCGCCGAGCGACGGGCCGTCGACTTGGGCGCAGTGGTATAGAGACGGTCCTTCAGGATGTCGAGGTAGAAGCCACCGAGATCCTCGGAGCAGAAGGTCTGCAGGGCCTGAACGACGCGGTGGAATTCGTACTTGTCGTAATCGGCGCGACAGCTTTCCTGCAGTTGACGGGTCAAGGCCAGCGCATAACGATCAATTTCCAGCCATTGTTCTACCGGCAGCATGTCGGCCTGGGCATCGAAATCGGAAACGTTGGCGAGCAGGAAGCGCAGCGTGTTGCGAATGCGGCGATAGCCTTCGACGACGCGCTTGAGGATTTCATCGGAAATCGACAATTCGCCCGAGTAATCGGTCGAAGCTGTCCACAAGCGCAGGATATCGGCGCCCATCTTGTCGGAGACCTGCTGCGGCGCAATGACATTGCCCTTGGACTTCGACATCTTGTGGCCCTTGCCATCGACGACGAAACCGTGGGTCAGCAGCGCCTTGTACGGGGCACGACCATCGATGGCACAACCGGACAGCAACGAGGACTGGAACCAGCCGCGATGCTGGTCGGAACCTTCAAGGTAGAGATCGGCGGGATGCGCCGAGACGGCGGCATGCGAGCCGCGCAGCACGTGCCAGTGCGTCGTGCCTGAGTCGAACCAGACGTCCAGCGTATCCTTCATCTTCACGTATTGATCAGCCTCGGCACCGAGCAATTCGGCCGCATCCAAGCTGAACCATGCCTCGATACCGGATTTTTCGACGCGCAGGGCGACCTGCTCGATCAATTCCGCCGTGCGCGGATGCGGCTGGGCCGTCTCCTTGTGCAGGAAGAAGGGAATCGGCACCCCCCAGTTGCGTTGGCGCGAGACGCACCAGTCCGGGCGGGTTTTCATCATCGCCTCCAGGCGGGCGCGCCCCCAGGCCGGGAAGAACTGTGTTTCGTCGACGGCGCGCTCGGCGATCCAGCGCAGCGTCGGCTCGCTCTCGTCCTTGCGATTTTCCATACCAATGAACCACTGCGTCGTGGCGCGGAAAATGATCGGCGTTTTGTGGCGCCAGCAATGCGGATAGCTGTGCTGGATACGCTCCTGCTTGAGCAACCGCCCCTGTGCCTCAAGTTCCTGGAGAACCAGCGGGTTGGCTTCCCAGACCGTCTTGCCAGCCAGTTCGCCGACCAACAGGGCCGGCGTGTTGCCGAGGAAGCGGCCATCGTTACCAACCGGGTTATTGACCGGCAGCCCGTATTTCTTGCCAATCGTGAAGTCGTCGGCACCATGGGCCGGCGCCGTATGCACCAGGCCGGTACCGGCCTCGGTCGTTACGTGGGTGCCACAGATGATGGCCACGTCGCGCTTCTGGAAGGGATGCTTGAGCAGGATCTGATCGAGCTTGTCGCCACTGCAGGAACCCAGCAGCGCGCCCTCCAGGCCATAGCGGTTCAGTGCCGCCTCGGCCAGTTCGCGAACCAGGATCAAGGCGCCCTTCTCGGTTTCGATGAGGTCGTAGGTCAGTTCAGGATGCACGCTGACCGCCTCGTTGGCCGGCAGCGTCCAGGGGGTTGTCGTCCAGATAACGGCAAAAGCCGGCGTACGCAAATGCGCCATGCCAAAAGCGGCTGCCAGCTTGTCAGCGTGATTCTCATGCACCTCGAAGGCGACATCAATCGCCGGCGAATTCTTGTCCTCGTACTCGACCTCGGCCTCGGCCAGCGCGGAACCGCAATCCAGACACCAATTGACTGGCTTCAGGCCCTGATACAGGTAGCCCTGCTCCAAAATCTTGCCCAGCGCGCGAATTTCCTCGGCCTCGGCCTTGAAGGTCATGGTCAGATAGGGATTATCCCAGTCCCCCAGGACACCAAGACGGATGAAATCCTTCTTCTGGCGCTCGACCTGCTCGGCGGCATAGGCACGACACAGTTCGCGCACCTTATCGGCTGAAATGTTCTTGCCGTGCAGCTTCTCAATCTGATGTTCGATCGGCAGACCGTGGCAATCCCAGCCCGGTACATAAGGCGCATCGAAGCCGGACAGCGTTTTCGAACGGACGATGATGTCCTTGAGAATCTTGTTGACCGCATGGCCGATGTGGATATCGCCGTTGGCGTAGGGCGGGCCGTCGTGCAGGACAAATTTCGGCCGTCCGGCACTGATCTCGCGGATGCGCTGGTAGAGCTTTTTCTGTTGCCATTCGCCGACCCAGAGCGGCTCGCGCTTGGGCAGGTCGCCGCGCATCGGGAAAGCGGTATCCGGCAGGTTCAGGGTGTCTTTGTAATCAGCCATTGTGCGTGCTCACAGCTTGAAAAAAGCCCGCGCCGCCGCGGCATCAGCCGCGATCTGCGCCTTAAGGGCGTCAAAATTGGGAAAACGTTGCTCGTTGCGCAGTTTGTGGACGAAACGAACGGAAATATGCGAACCGTAGATGTCACGGTCGAAATCGAAGAGATGAACCTCCAGCAGCGGCCTCGTTCCGCCGACGGTCGGGCGAATTCCGAGATTGGCCACGCCGGGCAGCGGCGTTTCGCCCAAGCCACCCACCTCGACCGCAAAAACACCGGTCATCGGCAGCGGGTTGTGCCGGATACGAATATTCGCGGTGGCGAATCCAAGCTGGCGACCAATCTTGTCGCCGTGCGAAACCTGACCGTCGATCACATATGGCCGGCCAAGCAGACGCGCAGCGCGTGCCATATCGCCATCCCCGAGCGCCGAGCGCACCCCCGAACTGGAAACACGCTCGCCGTCCACAAGCACGCTCGCCATCGACTCCACCGCGAAACCATGACGCTTGCCATGGCTCTTAAGCAATTCGAAATCGCCGGCTCGAGCGCGACCAAAGCGGAAATCGTCACCGATGATCAAATGTTGCACCTGCAAACCACGCACCAGTACCTGCTCGACGAAATCGTCAGCAGACAGTCCTGCGAAAGTGGCATTGAAAGGGCACACCATGGTTTGCTCGACACCGAGTTCCCCGAGCAACTCCAGCTTCTCGCGCAAGGTACTGAGGCGTGCCGGAGCCGATCCTGGCGCAAAGAATTCGCGGGGATGCGGCTCGAAAGTCAGTACGGTCGGCGCCAATCGAGCCCGCTCGGCCGCGCCGATCAATTGCCGAACGAGCGCGGCATGCCCAAGATGCACACCGTCGAAATTACCGATGGCGAGCACGACAGGGGCCGGAACGGGACGCGAATGGCCGCGGAAAACGCGCATAATCTGCTTGGCAAACAAAACGTTGGATTATAGCGGCCCTAGCCAGCCCCCGGATACGTGAAGTTGCGTCACGAAATAGCCTTACCGCTACGTAGCCTGCAGTGCTTTGACTATAATGTTTGCCCGAATGCATGCTCGCAAGGCGCTATCCGATGCTTGAGTTGATCAGCCATGTTGTCAAAATCTCGGCGCGCCGCGACCGCACCGAAATCAACTCGGCGATGGTCGACACGCTGATAAGCCTGTTCAACCCGCAAAAGCTGACCATCTACCGTTGCTATGCCGGCCGCAAACGCACCGTGGTCTTTGCCTGTGCCGGGTACGGCCCCCATGGCCAGTTTCTGCGTAATGCCTATTTGCCCGAACACAGTCATTGCCAGAACATCGAGCAGGATCCCCTTCTTCAGCGATGCCGCCGCGAAATGTCGGCCGTGCTCGATGTCATGGATGATGGCGCACACCGCGTCGTCTTTCCAGTAGTCCGCCTCGACGAGCCGATCTATCTGATCGACCTGACCCTCTCCGACGAATTTTCAGCCGACCAGCGGGTCGCCCTGATGGGCTTGATCGAATATTTCGGCAACCATATCGCCCTGCTCGATTACGGCGAGGCCGACACCCTGACCGGCCTCGCCAACCGCAAGACCTTCGACAAGCATCTCTTCGAACTACTCGGCCAGGCAGCCACGGATGAACTGCTTGGCGGCTTGAGCAACGCTCCGAAGCGGCGTCGTGGCAGCACCAGCAACAGCAGCCACTGGCTCGCCGTCTGCGACATCGACCACTTCAAGCAGGTCAACGACAACTTCGGCCATCTGATCGGCGACGAGGTACTGATCATGCTTTCCCATGTCATGCGCCAGTCTTTCCGCTTTGACGATCAGCTCTTCCGTTTCGGTGGCGAAGAATTTGTCGCCCTGCTCCAGCCGACCGACCCCGAATCCGCCTCAGCGACACTGGAACGTTTTCGTGCCAACGTGGAAAGCCAGATTTTCAGCCGTGTCGGCCATGTCACGATCAGTATCGGGTTCAGCCACCTTTTGCCCCACGACACCCCGGCCGACGTCATCGACCGCGCCGACGAGGCGCTCTACTATGCCAAGCGCCAGGGGCGCAATCGCGTGGAGTGCTACGAAAATCTGATCGCTACCGGAAAGCTCGCCGCCAAGGAAATCGCCCGGGGCGAAGTCGAGCTTTTCTGAGCGCTGACAGTCACCCCAGCGAGGCGAGCTTGGCCTTCGGGCCCGGTGGGTGTTTGATGAAGTATTGACGCACGCCGCGAACGATGGCTTCAGCCAGCTTTTCCTGATAAGCGTCGTCGTTGAGGCGCCGCTCCTCTTCCGGATTGGAAATAAACGCCGTCTCGATCAAGGCGGAAGGAATGTCGGGGGCCTTGAGCACGGCAAAGCCGGCCTGCTCCACATTGTTCTTGTGCAGGGTATTGATCGAGCCGAGCTCGCCGAGCAGATACTTGCCGAGCTTGAGGCTGTCGTTGATCGTCGCCGTCTGTGACAGGTCGAGCAAGGTTCGGGCAAGGAACAGGTCCTTGGCACCGAGATTGACGCCGCCGACAAGGTCAGCTTCGTTCTCGCGCTGCGCCAGCAGACGCGCCTGCGTACTCGAAGCACCGCGCTCGGAGAGCACGAATACCGATGAACCACGCGCGTCGGGCTTGATCCAGGCATCGGCGTGGATCGACAGGAAGAGGTCGGACTGGACGCGACGCGCCTTCTGCACGCGCATCTGCAGCGGCACGAAGAAATCAGAATCCCGGGTCAATACGGCACGCATGTTCGGCTCGGCATCGATCCGGCGCTTGAGGCGCTTGGCAACTTCGAGCGTCACGTTCTTCTCGTAGGAGCCGCCCTTGCCCACCGCACCCGGATCCTCGCCGCCATGGCCGGGATCGAGGGTAATCGTCACCAGTCGGTCCACAATCGGCTTGCCCGATTTGCGCGAGGTCTGGATTTCCGGCGCCTCGACCGGCTTCTCCGGCTTGCGCGCCGACTCGTCAGGCTTTTTCTCGGCGACCTGGAAATCCTGTTCGGGCTTGAGCGGCTCGACCGCCTCCTGGCGTCCCTCGACAAGCGCCATCATCGGATCGGGCGGGTTGAGCGGATAGACGTCGAGCACCAGGCGGTGGCCGTATTCGCCGGCCGGCGCCAGCGTGAACACCTGCGGATTGACCTTGCCCTTGAGCTCCATGACCAGGCGAACGACGCCCGGTTTGAAGCGGCCGGCACGCAACAGCTTGATGTTCGGATCGTCGGTGGCAACCTTGCGTGCCAGGCTTTCAAGCACACTATTGAACTCGACGCCTTCGATATCGACGACCAGACGGTCGGGATTCTCGACCGTGAAATGGGTGTATTTGAGCGGCGCGTCATGTTCGATGGTGACCCGGCTGTAGTCGGGGGCCGGCCAGATACGCACGGCGAGCACCGACGGCAGCTTGGCCGCGGCGCCGGCGAGCGGCGAAACAGAGAGGATCAGCGAGGCGCCGGCATAGCGGAGGAGTTGCCGGCGCCCCAGGCTGTGGACAGCCTTTCTAGGCATTGCGCCCCTTCCGATGTATCTGCCAGGGTTTCGAGGAGACGCCCGAGACCTGCATGATGAAGGCGCAGCCGCAGGTCTGGCGACGGAACGCAGCCTTCAGCGCGCTCCGGCCATTCAACCAGGCAGACTGCATTCTCATTAAAGTATTCACCAAAGCCCGCATCGAGAAACTCCTCAGGTGACTCGAAACGATAAAAATCAAAGTGATATAAGTATAAGCTCGAAATTACGTAAACTTCAACCAGAGAATAGGTCGGACTTTTCACCGGGCCACTGTGACCCAGCGCCCGGATCAACGCCCGCACCAGAGTCGTCTTGCCGGCACCGAGGTCGCCTTCGAGGAAAATCACCATGCCCGGCCGCAGTTGCGGCGCCAGTGCCTCACCCAGGCGCTGGGTCGCGGCCTCGTCGGGCAATTCGAAAACGGCGGTAACATCGGGGCTATGCACGATCAGGACTCCACGGTGGATTACGCGGCACTCAAGGAACAGATCCGCGAGGCCGGCAGGAAACTCGGCTTTGCTGCCATCGGCGTGGCGCGCGCCGACCCCGGCCCGGCGGTCGCCCACCTGCAGCAATGGCTGGCCGAGGGGTGCCACGGCGAAATGGATTATATGGCTCGCCATGCCGAATTGCGTGCCCACCCCGAACAGTTACACCCCGGCACGCTGACCGTGATCAGCGCCGCACTGGACTACCTGCCCCACGGAAAATCCAGCGACGCCCCTGGTCAGGCGGCCATCTCGCGCTATGCCCAGGGGCGGGACTATCACAAGGTCGTGCGCAGCCGCCTGCAGAAGCTGGCCGACGCGATTGCGCAACTGACTGGCCCCTTCGGCTACCGCGTCTTTTCCGACTCCGCCCCGGTCATGGAAGTCGAATACGCCCACCAGGCAGGCATAGGCTGGCGCGGCAAGCACACCCTGCTGCTCTCGCGGCAAGGCTCCTGGCGCTTCCTGGGCGACATCTACACCGACCTGCCACTCCCGCCCGACACCCCGGCCGAGGAACACTGCGGCACCTGCAGCGCCTGCCTCACGGCCTGCCCGACCGGCGCCATCGTCGCGCCCTACAAGGTGGATGCCCGACGTTGCATCTCGTACCTGACCATCGAACTCGATGGCCCGATTCCAGAGGCGCTGCGCCCCCTGATCGGCAACCGTATCTACGGTTGCGACGACTGCCAAACCTGCTGCCCGTGGAACCGCTTCGCGCAACTCGGCGATCCGGAATTCGCCCCGCGCCACGGCCTCGACCAGGCCTCGCTGGCCAGCCTGTTCGCCTGGAGCGAGCAGCAGTTCGACAGCCGCCTGGCCGGCAACCCGATCCGCCGTATCGGCCACGCCCGCTGGCTGCGCAACCTTGCCATCGGACTCGGCAATGGCCCGGCGACCGACGAAGCGCGCATCGCGCTGCGCAGCCGCCTCGATCACCCGGACGCCACGGTACGCGAACACATCGCCTGGGCGCTGACCCGGCTTGAAGGACGCAGTGACTGATTGCCCGTGGAGGATTCAGTGCCGCCCTCCTACAATGCGCCCTCTTTCTGATATGTACTGACCATGAAAAAAAGCCCAGCCCACCCCAGACACGCCGTCGACATCAGTGAAGAGGACGGCGTTCGCTACCTCCACTTCGGATCGGACTGGGTGCAAGGCGCGATGCGCATCGCCCGTCCCTGGTCGCTGGAACTGGCCTACACCCGTGAAATGATGGCCGGCCTGCTGCTGCGCGAGCCGGCACGTTGGCCGCGCAATGCCCTGCTGGTCGGCCTGGGCGCCGGTTCATTGGCAAAATTCATTTACCGCAACCTGCCTGATTGCCGGATCACGGCGGTCGAAATCAACCCGCAAGTCGAGTTCGTCGCCCGCCAATACTTCAAACTGCCCGATGACCCGAAACGACTCGACATCCACATCGGCTGCGGCGCCGAATACATGCTCGCGGGAGGACGTAGTTTCGACTACATCCTGGTCGACGGCTTCGACGCCAAAGCCAGGGCCGGCGCGCTCGATACCGAACCCTTCTATCAGGCCTGTCGGGCTCGCCTGAGCGAACGCGGCTTGCTTGGCGTCAATCTGCTGGGATTCGAGCGCGGCTTCCAGGCCAGCGTCGGGCGTCTAAAATCCGCCTTCGACGGCCGTCTCGCGGTTTTTCCGTCGACCGACAGCGGCAATACGATCGCCTTTGCCTGCGCTGGCGAGACGGTGGATGTCTCCCTCGACGAGATTCGCCAACGCGCCGCCCAACTCAAGTCTGAAACCCGGCTCGACCTCGGCTCGACCATCGGCCGGCTACAACTGGCACATCCGATGCCGGAAAGTCGCCTACGCATCTAAGTCTCATCAGACAAATAACTTTCCCTTGAGTTCCCCGACCAGAAAGCTATAAATAAAGTAATCCTCCACCGATAACAACGACAAGGCGGACAGAATAAAAACAGGCCTGCAATCCTGAAACTATTCGTCTAAGTCCATCCAGGAGGAGACTATGCTTTCCATTCAAGACGTTATCGATTACTGCGACCTCGACCAAGGTGAAATCGAAGCAATCGCGGAACACGAACACATTCCCGTGACCATTGCCGCCGAGATGAGCGAAGTTCTGCTCTGCACGCCCGAAGGCGTTTGCCAGCTCCATTCAATGATCGTCGAAAACATGCAGCAGGCGCTGGAAGCCGGGCATTTCCAGCATGTCAAAGAATTGGCCGAAACTTACGAGCACCTGCAGCGGACACATCCCATTCCAGGCCCCCACTGATTCTTCATCCTCCCCTCGAGGACTTGCCGGCGCAATGCCGGCCCGAGGCCCCAGGCTCGCCGAGGGCCTTCTTTTCGCCCTCCCGAACGCCGACGTACCGAAAAAATGCCGATCAGCCAGGACGTTCGCCGCCAGCCCGGGCGTTGCCGAAGCCATGTTCGACGGCATAGAGCGCAACCTGGACGCGGCTGCTCATATTCAGCTTCTTGAAGATGTTCTGGACGTGAATCTTGACCGTGCTTTCCGCCAGGTCGAGCTTGCGCGCGATTTCCTTGTTGCTGTCGCCCTGGGCCAGGGAAAGCATGATGTCGCGCTCGCGCGGCGAAAAGCGTTCGCGCTCGACGGCAGCATCGGCCTTGGGGGGAGTGCGCACCCCCTGCACCAGCTTGGCGGTCATTTGCTGCGACACCACCGAATCGCCCTGCGCTGCACGGCGGATGGCATCGATCAAGGTATCCGTCTCGATGTTCTTGAGCAGATAGCCGGTCGCCCCGGCCCGCAGGGCATCCATGAGATCCTGCGCATCCTCGGAAACGGTCAACATCAACACGCGAACCTCGGGGATTTCCTCGGCCATGACCTTGACCGCCTCCAGGCCGGAGACGCCCGGCATGTGGAGATCGAGCAGCACGACGTCCGGCTTGAGCGAACGCGCCCGCTTGATGCCCTCAAGGCCGTCACCGGCCTCGCCGACTACTTCGAAATCGTCGTTACGCTGCAGTAGCGAGCGGATGCCGCTGCGAAACAGCGTGTGGTCATCGACCAACAGGACTCGGATTTTTTCGTTCATTTCAGGTCTCCTCCCTGCTCTCTCTGGGCAGGCTCAGTGTAACGCGGGTGCCCTCGCCGATCTTCGAGCTGATCCGGCATTCGCCGCCAACGCGGTGTGCCCGCTCGCGCATGATTTTGAGGCCGACATGGCGCTCCGACAGCACCTTGGGCTCATTGACGGTATCGAATCCCCGGCCATCATCCTCGATGTCAATTTCCGTACCTGCCTGGCCGCGCCGGACGGTCAGGCGCACTTCGGAAGCCTCGGCATGCTTGCGGATGTTCGACAGGGACTCCTGAACGATGTGCATGATCTGGATCTCGTCGGTCGGCTCGAGCGGTGCGCCGCTGCCCAGCGACTCGAAGCGGGTGGCGATGCCGGTTTGTCCCTCGAACTTCTCCAGCGCCGAGGTAATCGCCGTATCGAGGTCGGACTGCAGGACGCGGGTGCGGAAATGTACCAGCAGTTCGCGCACATCGTCGTAACTTTCCTGCACCCCTTCCCGCAACTGCGCAGCGGTCTGCAGCGCCTCGTCCGAGCGCCCCTTGTGCAGCGAATCCTGCAGTAACTGGACCTGGATATTGAGGAAGGCAAGCCCCTGGGCAATCGAATCGTGCAACTCCTGGGCAAGCAAGTTGCGCTCCTCGGAAACGGCAAGCTCCATCTCACGCGATTTGAGACGCTGGTTTTCGATGGCCACGCCAAGATGCTGCCCGAGGGTTTCGAGCAGATGCTTCTCCGGTTCGGAAAAGGGGCGCGCCACCAGGAAATAGAGGTTGTACACGCCGAGCCGCCGCTTGCCATGCACGATGCTGAACGCCGTCGCGGTGGCGAAGCCTTCGCGCACGCAATTGCCGAGCTTCATGCCGGGCGGCGGATCCTGGGTATCGAAAATGGCCGGCATGCCGTTCTGGATCACCTCGCCGCAGAGGCACTCGCCGCAATTGAGTTCGCGCTCACGCGCCAGGAAGCTGTCGGAAAGTCCTTCCTGCGTGACCAGATAGAGTTTCTGGGAATCCGGCAAATAGAGCCTGACAGCCCCCGCATCGGCCCCCAGGGCCGTCTTGATGCGATCGAGAAAGCCCTGGCAAAGCGCTTCCAGATGCACAGGTTCCGCGAGCAGCGATGTCACCTCGTAGAGAATGCCCAACTCGCGGTTGCGCTCGGCGAGGCTGCTGGTTTCCGCCGCGACCCGCTCCTCCAGCGTGCCATGAACCGCCTGCAGGTGCTCGGCCATCTGGTTGAAGCCGCGCGCCAGGCCGCCGAGTTCGTCGTCGCTCTCGATCGGCAGGCGGACGCCGAGATCGCTGCCGGTCATCCGGCGCATGCCGGCATGCAGCACGCCCACCGGCCGGATGACCAGGCGGACGAAGAAGCGGATCAGGATGACCGTCCCGATGATCGCCAGCACCACCAGCAGGCCCTGGACTGTGCGCAGCAGGTTGGTATCGCGCGCATAGCTGCGCTCCATGGCCAGCACCAGTTCGTTGATCTGGCTGACGAAACCATCCACCTCGCGGTCATAGCGGCGGCTGGCGGAGAGCCGCCCGGCCTCGCCCTCGAGATACTGCTCGACCAGCGGCCGCAGCGCCGCCTGCCACGACTTCTCGACCGCCGTCAGCAATTGCCGCACCTCGGCATTGCGCGGCGAGGACAGGGGACGTGCCGGGTCGCCCCAGGCCAGGTCGTGCAGGACCGTATCGAAGCGCTCGGCCTCGACGCGCAATTCCTTGGCCAAAGCGGTGTCTCCCTCCATGCCCCGCACCATCAACTGGGCCATGCGATAGGAACGCATACGCTGGCTGCCGGCATCGTTGATCGCGGCCGCCACGCCCTCCAGTTGCCAGGAGATGAGCAGAGTCAGACCGATCGCCGTGGTCGCCACGATCAGGAAGGCGATCAGCATGCCGAAAATCTTGCGCGAGAGTTTGCCCTGCATGGGGCTCCTGAAAAGGCCTGAAAAGTGGCAACAGTAGCGCCGCCCCGGTGGCGCTGGCAATGACCTGCATCAAGACGCCCCGGCCGGCGGGGCGCCAAACCGGCCGCGGACAAATGCTAAAATCGTGCCCCCCGTACCCAAGCCGCCCACGATGCGCCAGTTGATTCTCGATTTGCTGCCGGCAAGCCCCCCGACGCTGGACAATTTTGTGCCCGGCGGCAATGCCGAAACGCTCACTGCCCTGACCGGCTGGCTGGCCGGGACGATGGCCGAGACGTCTTTTTGCCTGTGGGGTGAAACCGGATCAGGATGCACGCACCTGCTGCTGGCCAGCGGCCTGACCTACGTCGATGCGGCCGACAATCCGGAACTGGCCGGCGTACCGGACTGCCAGCAACTGGCGGTCGATCACGTCGACGCGCTCGCCGAAGCCGGCCAGATCGCGCTTTTCAACCACTTCAACCGGCTGAAGCGGGCCGGCGGCATGCTGCTGACAGCGGCGCCGCAACCGCCCCTGCACCTGGCCTTGCGCGAAGACCTGCGCACCCGGTTGGGCTCCGGCCTGATCTACCGCTTGCAAGTCTTGACCGACGATGAAAAGGCCGAGGCGATTGCCGCCCAGGCCAGGGAACGCGCCATGAAACTGCCGCCCGAGGCGATCAGTTACCTGCTGCGCCACGCACCGCGCGACATGCGCACATTGTCGATGCTGCTCGTCGCACTCGACCAATACACCCTCGAAACTAAACGCACCGTCACGCTGCCGCTGCTGCGCGAACTGCTCAACCTGGAAAACGCCGCATGAACCTTGCCCTCTTCGACCTCGACAACACCCTTCTCTCCGGCGATTCCGATTTCGAGTGGGCCCAGTTCCTGATCGGCAAAGGCGTTGTCGACCGCGAACTGCAGGAAGCGAAGAACATCCAGTTCTACGAACAGTACAAGGCGGGTACGCTGGACATCTACGAGTTCCTCAATTTCCAGCTCGCGCCGCTGACCCGGCACAGCCGCGACGAACTCGACGCCTGGCACCGCGAGTACATGGAGCGCCACATTCGCCCGATCGTCGGCGAAAAGGCCCGCGTCCTCGTGCAGCAGCATCTGGCCAACGGCGACCTGTGCGCCATCGTCACCGCCACCAACAGCTTCGTCACCGGCCCGATCGCCCGCGAATTCGGGATTCCGCACCTGATCGGCACGGTGCCGGCCGCTGACGTTGCCAATGGCACTTTCTCGGGCGGCACGCGCGGCACGCCTTCCTTCCGCGAAGGCAAGATCGAGCGGGTCGAAGGCTGGCTGGAATCGCTCGGCCTGTGGTGGGGCAGCTTCGAGGAAAGCTTTTTCTACAGCGACTCGCACAACGACCTGCCGCTAATGGAAAAGGTCACGACGCCCGTCGCCGTCGACCCCGATGACACGCTGCGCCAGCAAAGCCAGGAGCGCGACTGGCGCATCATCAGCCTGCGCTGAGCATGCTGCACATCCCCTACCTCAGTACCGAAGCCCCCTACGCCATCATTGCGATGGCTGTCGCCCTATTCTTCATCCTGCGGCCACTCAAGGCCATGCGCCGCTCGCTGATCAACACCAGCGTCTTCTTCGTCGCCTGCCTGCTCGGCGACCTGCTGGCCGGCTTTATCCAGGCCGATCGCCAGCTCGCCGCCATTGCCAACCTGCTGCGCCAGCTGGCTGTCTTTGGCGAAGGCCTCGCCGTGATCCGTTTTCTCGGTCTGGCCTGGTTCAATGTCGCCCTGCCCCGCATCCATATCCGGATTTCGGGCATTCTCGCCGACATCCTGGTCATTGTCGGCTACATTGGCTGGGGCTTTTTCCGGCTCAATCAATCCGGCGTCGAACTGACTCACCTCTTCGCCACCTCGGCCATCCTCACCGCCGTCCTCGCCATCTCGATGCAGGACACGCTGGGCAACCTGCTCGGCGGCCTCGCCCTTCAGATGGACAATTCGCTCGAAATCGGCGACTGGATCAAGATCGACGATCTCTGCGGCCAGGTCACCGACATCCAGTGGCGCTATACCGCGGTGCTGACCCGTAATGGCGAGAAAGCCGTCGTTCCCAACAGCCAGCTCATGAAGGGCCGCTACTTCGTCCTCAGCGACAAACACAGCCCGAACCCGGCCTGGCGGCGCCACATCGATTTCAACATCGATCTCTCCGTTCCGCCGGGCCGAGTCATCGAGCTGATCGAGGCCGACATCATCACCGCGACCATCGCCAACGTCGTCACCACTCCGCCGCCGAAATGCGTGCTGCTCCGCTTCGGTCCGGGCTACGCGCAATACTCCCTGCGTTACTGGCTGCATGACCCGCTGCCCGACGACGCGACCGACTCCGACGTCCGCACCCACGTGCTCGCCACCCTGCAACGCAACGGCATTCGACTCGCCACCGACGACCATATCATCCACCTCGTCGAGGAAGGCGCCGCCCACCGCGAGGATGTTCAGAGCCGCGAACTGAAGCGGCGCCTGCGGGCGATCAACAGCATCGAACTGTTCGCTTGCCTTTCCGACAACGAGAAGCGACGCCTCGCCGAACGCCTGACCAATGCCCCCTTCGCGCGCGGCGATATCATCACCCGCCAGGGCGCCATCGCCCACTGGCTCTACATTGTCGTCAGCGGCGAGGCCGAGGCCTGGTGGCAACCGCCCCAAGGCCCCCGCCGCCTGCTCGAAAAACGCGGTCCGGGCAGCGTCTTCGGCGAAATCGGCCTGATGACCGGGGCGCCGCGCCGGGCCACCGTCATCGCGACAACCGACATCGCGGCCTACCAACTCGACAAGGAAGGCTTCCAGGACATCATCCGCCAGCGCCCGGAACTGGCCGACAGCTTGTCCGACATTCTCGAACGTCGCCTGCAGCGTTTCAGCGAACTGGAAAGGGGTTACCACGAAGGGCGCGACGACCCTGACCAGCGTATTCCCGGCAGTGCAGCAATCGGTCGGAAAATCCGCGAATTCTTCGGTCTGGACTGAGTTTTGCCCGGACCAAAGCGTTTGAAAATCATCGCATTGCGGTAGAATCCGCTTTTTTCTGCCGTGCTTTTTGCACGCATCGAACGGTAATTCGTGATCCGCAAATTCATTTCCCGCGTTTTCAGCGGCAAAAAGCCCCGTGCCGGGCACCATGAGCCGGCCGTTATCCCGGTCTCCACCCACGGCATCACCCGCGACCGCATCAGTTCCGGTAGCCGGCGCGTCTGCGAGACACTGCAACAACACGGCCACAAGGCCTATGTCGTCGGTGGCGCCGTGCGCGATCTGCTGATCGGTGCGGAGCCCAAGGATTTCGACGTCGCCACCGATGCCACGCCCGAAGAGGTCCGCCGCTACTTCCGCCGCGCCCGCATCATCGGCCGCCGCTTCCAGATCGTACATGTCATGATCGGCCAGGAAACTCTCGAGGTGACGACCTTCCGCGGCCTGCTCGACGAGAAGACGAAGACCGACGAGCACGGTCGCGTCCTCCACGACAACGTCTTCGGCAGCCATGCCGAGGATGCCGCCCGCCGCGACTTCACGGCCAACGCGCTGTACTACGACCCGGCGAGCGAGGCCGTCATCGACTACCACCACGGCGTCGGCGACCTCAAGCAGAAGACCCTGCGCATGATCGGCGAGCCGCGCACCCGCTACCGCGAGGACCCGGTGCGCATGCTGCGCGCCGTGCGCCTCGCCGCCAAGCTCGGCCTCATCATCGATCCGGCGGCGCGCACGCCGATCCGCGAGATGGCCGGCCTGCTCGAAAACGTCCCACCTGCCCGCCTGTTCGACGAAATGCTCAAGCTGCTGACCTCGGGACACTCGGTCAAATGCATCACGCAATTGCGCGACGAGGGACTGCACCACGGCCTGCTGCCGATGCTCGACGTCATCCTTGAACAGCCGATGGGCGAAAAATTCGTCATGCTGGCGCTGGAAAACACCGACCAGCGGGTCCGTCAGGGCAAGGGCATCTCCCCCGGCTTCCTCTTCGCCACCCTACTTTGGCACGAAGTACTGGTGCATTGGGAAAAGCTCAAAGCCAAGGGCGAGCCGAAGATTCCGGCGCTTTACCAGGCGATGGATACGGTCATCGACGTGCAGGGCGAAAAGCTCGCCATCACCCGTCGCATCGCCGGCGACATCAAGGACATCTGGGCCCTGCAACCGCGCTTCGAGCAACGCGCCGGCAAGCGCCCCTACAGCCTGCTCGAACAGCCGCGCGTCCGCGCCGGCTACGACTTCCTGCTGCTGCGCGCCGAATCGGGCGAAATCGACGCCGAAATGGCCGAGTGGTGGACGAACTTCCAGAATGCCGAAGGGCATGAACGGGCCGAGATGCTGCTGCCGGAACAGGCTGGCGAAAAGAAAAAACGTCGTCGCCGCAAGAAGCCGGCCAACGCAGCACCGACTACCGAATGAACACGGCCTTCATCGCGCTCGGCGCCAATCTCGGCGACCCGGCTGCCACCCTCCGAGCTGCGTTCGGGGCACTGGCCAATCTTCCGGAAAGTCGACTCGTCCATTGTTCGTCGCTGTATCGCACGGCGCCGGTCGGCATTCTCGACCAGCCGGAGTTCGTCAATGCGGTTGCCCAACTGGCCACCACGCTGCCTCCGGAAACCCTGCTCGACGGTCTGCTCGAGATCGAGCAGCGCTTCGGTCGCGTCCGTGCCGAGAAGAACGGACCGCGCACGCTGGACCTCGACCTGCTGCTTTACAACGACCAGTTCGTGGACCTGCCTCGCCTGACCTTGCCCCACCCGCGCCTGCACCTGCGCGCCTTCGTTCTCCAGCCGCTGGCTGAAATCGCACCCGACCTGGTCATTCCAGGACGGGGCAGCATCCAGTCCTGGCTACCCGCCGTCGCCAACCAGGGCATCGTCCGGCTGTGAGCCTACTCGGCTTCAACATCCCCGTGCTCTGGCAGACGGTGCTCTTGCTGACGTTGTCGAACGTCTTCATGACTTTCGCCTGGTACTCGCACCTCAAGAACCTCAACGAAAAGCCGTGGTGGATCGCCGCCCTGATTTCCTGGGGGATCGCGCTGTTCGAGTATCTCCTTCAAGTGCCGGCCAACCGGATCGGCATTTCCGAGTTTAGTCTGGGCCAGCTCAAGATCCTGCAGGAAGTCATCACCCTGGTCGTTTTCGTGCCTTTCGTCGTCTTCTACATGCACCAGCCGCTCAAGCTTGACTACTTGTGGGCAGCCCTGTGTATCCTAGGCGCCGTCTATTTCGTTTTCAGGACCTGAATGTCTGCCCAGACCCTTACCCGCCGCCTGACCCAGGCCGATCTCGCCAAGCTCTACGCCGCCGGCGAGAAGGTTGTCATGTTCACTTGCTACGACGCGAGTTTCGCCCGCCTGCTCGATGGCGCCGGCGTCGAAACGCTGCTCATCGGCGACTCGCTGGGCAACGTCATCCAGGGCCACGACACGACGCTGCCGGTCACCGTCGCCGACATCGCCTACCATGTCGCTGCCGTCAAACGCGGCTCGGACCGGCCCTTCATCATCGCTGACATGCCGTTCGGCAGCTACCAGGAATCGCCGGAACAGGCCTTCCGCAACGCGGTGACGCTGATGGCGGCCGGCGCGCAGATGGTCAAGCTCGAAGGCGGCCGTGAAATGGCGAAGACGATCGAATTCCTCGTCCAGCGCGGCATCCCGGTCTGCGGCCACGTCGGCCTGACACCGCAGTCGGTGCACGCCCTGGGCGGCTACAAGGTCCAGGGCAAAGGCGAGGCCGCGGCCCAGCGCCTGAAGGACGACGCCCTGGCTGTGCAGCAGGCTGGCGCAACGATGATCGTCCTCGAGGCCATTCCGGCCGTCCTCGCTGCCGAAGTCACCGCGCAGCTCGCCATCATCACCATCGGCATCGGCGCCGGCAAGGACTGCTCCGGCCAGGTCATGGTGCTGCACGACGCCTTCGACATTCCGCCCGGCAAGAAAGCCAAGTTCGTCCGCAACTTCATGGATGGCGCCAGCAGCATCGCCGACGCCGCCGCCCGCGCCGTCGCTGCCGTCAAGGACGGCAGCTATCCCGCTCCCGAACACACCTACGCCGCTTAAGCCCATGCAGATCCATTCCGCCATCGCCGACCTCCGGGCGGCGCTCCAGGGACGCGACCGCGTCGTCTTCGTGCCGACCATGGGCAACCTGCACGCCGGCCACATCAGCCTGATGGAACAGGCCCGCGCCCACGGCGACACGGTGGTCGCCTCGATCTTCGTCAATCGCCTGCAGTTCGGGCCGAACGAGGATTTCGACAAATACCCGCGCACCTTCCAGGCCGACTGCGACAAGCTGGCCACGGCCGGCGTCGACATCCTGTTCGCACCGACCGAAAGCGATCTCTATCCCGAGCCGCAGGAATACTTCATCGAACCACCGGGCATCCAGAACGTGCTCGACGGTGAATTCCGGCCCGGCCATTTCCGCGGCGTCGCCACCGTCGTCACCAAGCTCTTCAACTGCGTCCAACCGGATGCTGCCGTTTTCGGCAAGAAGGACTACCAGCAACTGATGGTCATCCGCAACATGACCCGCCAACTCGCGCTGCCGATCGACATCATCGGCGGCGAAACGGTACGGGCCGAGGACGGCCTTGCCCTTTCCTCGCGCAATGGCTACCTCTCCCCCACTGAACGTGCCGAGGCCCCCCGTCTCTATCGCGAACTAAACCGGATTCGCGACGCCATCCGCAGTGGCGAATCCGACACCGTCAAACTGGAAAACGCCGCCCTCGCCGCCCTCGCAGCAGCCGGCTGGAAGAGCGATTATGTTGCAGTGCGACAACAGTCCGACCTGAGCACGCCGAAAGGCGTAGACGCCCCGCTGGTGGTGCTTGCCGCCAGCCGCCTGGGAAGCACGCGGCTCATTGATAACATTGAGATTTGACGCGTTGGCGCGTGCCATAATTATGGCGTTGACAGAGCCACATTAGTCGTTACAATGCGCTTCCCCCAACCTTCTGGATGAGTGAAACCATGCAGAGAACCATGCTCAAGTCCAAGCTGCACCGCGTGACCACGACCCACGCCGACCTGCACTACGAGGGCTCCTGCGCCATCGATGAAGACCTGCTCGACGCAGCCAACATCAAGGAATACGAACAGATCGATATCTGGAACGTGAACAACGGCGAGCGTTTCACCACCTACGCCATCCGTGCCGAACGCGGATCGGGCGTCATCTCGGTCAATGGTTCGGCCGCCCGTCGCGCCGCTCCCGGCGACATCCTGATCATCGCTACCTTCGCAATCTACAACGAAGTCGAACTGGCCAAGTACGAGCCGGAATTGATCTACGTCGATTCGCAAAACCGCATCACCCGCCGCGGTCACAAGATCCCAGTGCAAGCTGCCGCCTGACCGGCGCAGCCGGCTTTCTGCCCATCGAAACCCGCCGCCCGGCGGGTTTTCTTTTTTGTACAATGTCGCCACAAAAAATATCAAATATCGGAGACATACGATGGGTGCCGTATTTACCAAAACCCCCAGAGGTCATGAGGAAATTGCCAACAAGGCAGGCGGGCTGACACCGCGACAACGCCGCGTATTGATCATGGTCGACGGCAAGCGCACGGTCGACGACCTGCGCAGCATGCTTCAGGCCGATGACCTGCAGCACACCTTGGGCTTGCTGGAAGAGGATGGCTACATCCAGATCATGGCGCTGATCAATGGCGTCACCAAAGCACTCGGTACGCAAACCGCCCTGCCTTCGATCACCGCTTTCGAGGCCCTGCCGGCCGGAGACGATCCGCTGCGCCTGCAGCAGGCGCGCAATTTCATGATGAACACGCTCAACGTCTTCGTCGGTGCACTCGGCGCGAGTTCCCTGCTTGAGCGCATCGAGAACGCCGACGGCCACGAACGCCTGCGTGAACTCTACGACGAGTGGTATCACGCCATCGTGATGTCCCGTGAAGGCAAGCGCGAGGCGGAGGCACTGCGCACCAAGCTGCTCAAGGTCATCTGAGCCGCCGCACAGCGCCCACCGATCTTACTCGGCCGGCTTGACCGCCTCTTTCGGCTTGCGGGTACGCGGCCGACGCGGCTTCGCTTCGACCACAGGCGCTTCCGGAATCGGCTGCACGGCAGGCTCGGCGACCATGACCTGAACGCTCTCACTCACGGTTTCCTTGCGCGAGCGGCGACCGCCACGGCGACGTGTCGTTTCTGGCTCCGCGACCAAAGGAACTGCAGGAGCCTCCTCCACCGGCGCCACTTGGGCATCGGGCACTGGACCCTCCGTTGCCGATTCAGGCTCGACGGCCGGCTCCTTGCGTGTCCGCCGGCCACCGCGACGACGCGACGGCGATTCGCCAGTCGCCTTCTCTTCACGCGGCTCCAGCGCCTCGGCCGCGACGACTGGCGCTTCCGCGGAATCGGCCGCCAGCGGCTCGGCAACGGGTTCGATCGCCTCTGTCACGGCAGGGCGCGGCTGGACACGGGTCACGTAGGCGCCCGACTTGTCATCCCGACCAAAACCGATCAAACCACGATTAGCGGCCTCTTCGAGCAGGTTGCCAAAGCTGCGGAAGCCGAAATAGCTTTCGTTGAATCCGGGGTTGCGCCGCTTGATGACCTCCTTGAGGACGGATGCCCAAATGCGCTCGGTTTCGCCGCGGTCGGCGATGAGGTCGGCAAAGGTGGCGACGGCCAGTTCGATTGCCTTGTTCTTGCGTTCCTCGTTCTTCTCCCGACGCCGGCTCTCTTCCTCCGGGGTACGCCGACCGTTATCGCGGCTTTCGCGGCGCACACCTCCGCGCAGTGCTTCGCGGTCGCGCACGAGGTCGTCGTAATAGATGAATTCGTCGCAATTGGAGATCAGCAGGTCGGAGCAGGACTGCTTGACGCCCACGCCGATCACCTTCTTGGCGTTTTCGCGCAGTTTGGAGACCAGGGGCGAAAAATCGGAATCACCGGAAATGATCACGAAGGTATCGACGTGTGACTTGGTATAGCAGAGGTCGAGGGCATCCACGACCATGCGGATATCGGCGGAATTTTTGCCGGACTGGCGAACGTGTGGAATCTCGATCAGTTCGAAATTCGCTTCGTGCATGGCCGACTTAAAACCCTTGTAGCGCTCCCAGTCGCAATAGGCCTTCTTGACGACGATGCTGCCCTTGGCGAGCAGGCGCTCAAGCACCGGCCGAATATCGAATTTTTCGTACTGGGCATCGCGCACGCCGAGGGCGATGTTCTCGAAATCACAAAAAAGCGCCATGCTGGCGGTATCGGCATTCGCGGCCATGAAATTCATTCGGTTATTTGGAGGCGCAAGTATACCCGGCCAACGATGCCACCATCGTGCAATCATCCAGCCTTGACCCGAACGCTTGCGATGACCGCCGTGCCTTATCATGGTAGCTTCACCACGCGCTCGTTCCAATGCACGACTCCACCCTGCTCCCTGCCAGCCTCTACGATCAACTGCGGATGCGCACGCCCGCCATTCCGGTTACGCTGGCGTTGATCGCGGCTAACGCATTGGTGTTCCTGCTGATGCTCGCGGCCGGCGCCGGTCTCTGGCACTCGGGCAACGGCATTCAACTCGTCTGGGGCGCCAATTTCGCTCCGGCCACGCAGGATGGCCAGTGGTGGCGGCTGGGCACAGCCCTTTTCCTGCATTTCGGACTCATCCACGTTCTGCTCAATCTCTGGGCGCTCTGGGATGGTGGCCAACTGGCCGAGCGAATGTTCGGGCATTGGCGATTCGCGGCAATCTACTTTGCCAGCGGCCTTTGCGGCAATCTCCTGTCGCTCGTGGTACAGGGCAACGAGGCTGTCTCGGGCGGAGCATCGGGCGCCATTTTCGGTATCTACGGCGCCCTGCTCGTCTATCTCTGGCGCGAACGCTCCGGTATGGACCCCGGCGAATTCCGCTTCCTGTTCCGCGCTGGCAGCGCCTTCACCATCGCGAGTATCGCCTTCGGACTCTTCGTGCCGGGAATCGACAACAGCGCGCACATCGGCGGCTTGCTGACCGGCATTCTGGCCGGAACGGCCCTGGGCGAGGCAGCCTGGCCCCGCTGGATAAAAATTGCCGCTAGCGTGAGCCTCGTCCTTGCCGTCGGCCTGCTTCTGCTCAAGCTCCCCGAACCAGCTTACCGCTGGAGCGAGGAAATCGCGGCGCGTGCAGAAATCAATGCTTTCATGGCCCGCGAGAACCGGATTCAGGCAAGGCTCAAGGACATCCTCCGCCAGGGAAACAAGGCGGCCTCCTTCGAAGAACTGGCCGAACGCATCGAGTTCGAGATCACCGAACCCTACGAACAAAGCTTCGAGCGCCTGTCGCAATTGCCGCTCGATAACGCAGCCCCGTCAGCCGCCCAGATCGAATCCCTGCGCGCCTACAGCGAGCAGCGACGGGAAGCCAGCCAAGCCCTGGCCGATGAACTGCGCGCTCGCGGACGTTTCGGCGCGGCGGCAGCGACGAGCCGTGCCCTTCCTCGCTTTGCCAAGCCGGAATCGGCTAACGAGGCATCGGAAAAGTAAAGCCCCGGTCCGGGCAATAACGCACTGGCAACGGCCCAAGCTGGGTCGCCGCCATCCCCGCCACGCCGACTACGCCCAAGGAGATATTGCCGTGATCACGATCGACTGCCATGATTGCGCGATGATTTTTTCGCAACATTGACATGCATTCATCCCACCCTATCAACATCGAAGCGCTGCTTACCCATGTCCCGCTCTTCAACGGCCTGGCACCCGAGGAGATCGCGCGAATCGCACGGTCGACGCGGGAAATTCATGCCGCCAAGGGCGATATCCTGTTCCACAAGGGGGACGCCTGCAACGGCTTTCACCTGATCGTCTATGGTCAGGTGAAACTGGCCTTCACCTCGGCCCAGGGCACGGAAAAGGTGGTCGAAATTCTCAGTCAGGGGCAGAGTTTCGGTGAGGCCCTGATGTTCATGGAGAAGCCCTACATCGTCTTCGCCCAGGCCTTGACCGACTCGCTGCTGCTCCATGTGTCGAAATCGGCCATCTTCGATGAACTCGAACGCGACCATAATCTTTGCCGCAAGATGCTGGCCGGCATGGCGATGCGCCTGCACCAGCTGATGAACGACGTCGAGTCCTACTCGCTGCACTCGGGCAAGCAGCGCATCATCGGCTACCTGCTGCGCGAACTGCCCGAAGAAGAGTTGAACGGTGTCAACGTCGCCATTACCCTGCCGACCAACAAGGGCGTCATCGCCTCGCGCCTTAACCTGACTCAGGAACACTTCTCGCGCATCCTGCACGAACTGACCGACCTCGGGCTGATCGTCGTCGAGGGCCGCAAGATTCACATCCCCGACGTCGGCAAGCTACGCCAACTCGAATAGCCCGCCGACCATATTCCGTTAAAGACAAAAGGGGCGGATAACCGCCCCTTTTTGCTGGCCGACAACCGGATCAGTCGGTAATCAGCTTACCCTTGGTCAGCAGGTCCTGAATGATCGTCTGATCGTTCAGGGTGTTGTTGGCCGTCAGATCGATGCCGCTCATGACGATCTGTTGGGTGATGCTACCGCTGGCACCATCCGGCTTGATGTCGATCACCGTGTCGCTACCGGACTTGCTGAAGTGCAGGAAGTCGGCCAGGTTTCCAGTACCGGTCGTGTGGTTCTCGCCCTGCAACAGGTCGCGCAGGTCGAGCACGTCGCCACCGGCAGCCTTCGACGCCACCGAGAAGTCGGTGATGGTATCGCGCGCCGGCGTGCTGGCCGTACCTTGGTCGGCCAGCGTCCAGGCGAAGGTATCAGAACCGAGACCGCCGGTCAGGACATCGCTACCGGCACCACCCATCAGGGTATCGGAGCCACCGCCGGCCTGGACGATATCGTTACCGTCGCCGGCATTGATCGTGTCGCGACCATCACTGCCGATAATCTTCTCGGAGGCCGTCGTCCCGGTATAAGTTTCACCGGTACGGACTTCCCAGACACCGTTGGTAGTCGACTCGACGATATCCTGGTTGGCGGTCAGGGTCGGCACATCGCTCGGCGAGAACAGGGCGAACTCGTCGGTCCCGATGATCTTGTAGGTAGTGTCGGCCGCGCCGGTAGTCTTGACCTCGACACGCAGGGTGGCATGGCCGCCCTGGTCCCAATACAGGATCTCGATCGGCTGCAGGCCTTCGGAGAGCACCTGGCCGGTATAGACGTTGGTCGCGGTGGATTGAATCTGGTCGAGCTGCGCCACATTCTGACCACCGATCAGGACTCGGTAGCCGTCGTCCGCCGTAATCCGCAGATCGTAGGTGCCACCGGCCGGGATGTAGATGTAGCCAACCATCCTGATGATGGCATCGGTCGTGTCGCCCAGGCCGCTGGTCGCAGCCAGGCCGTCGACGTTGCCCGACGAAACCTTGAGGAAGGTGTAGAGATTGTTGGCTCCGCCAACCGTCGCCGTCGCGCCGATCGTGCCGCTGGTGACCTTGCCGTTCTGGCCGAGGTCGGTACTGAACAGCGGCGTGCTGCTTCCCGCATTCAGGCCGAACTCCAGCTTGTTGGCCGAGAAGGTGGCATCCGCCTTGGTTGGATCGGAAACGATCGCGTTGTTGATCAGATTGGTGTTGTTGTTGCGGCCTTCGATGATCGCCTCGACGTCGGCCAGGCGGTCGACGTTGTTGGCCGTGCCGGCATCCGCCGTACCATCGTCGGCATGCAGGCGGGTGGCGGTGGCACCCTGATAGGCCGGATCGGCGGCCGTACCATCGCGATTGTCGTTATAGCCGAAGTACTCGCCGGTCAGGCCCAGGTTCAGGCCGGTGATCGTCGTAGCGGTACTGGTCAGGTTAATGACCTGCGGCGGCAACACGTTGAGCGTCAGCGTTGAGGAAGCCGAATCGCCATCGTTGTCGCGCATGGTGTAGCCGATCGACTCGCTGAACGCAGCGCTGGTCGTGGCCGGCGGCGTATAGGTGTATTGGCCGTTGTCCATATCGACGACGAACTTGCCGCCGGCAACGGTCGATACCGACCAGCTATTGCTTGCCGCATCATAGGTGCCGCGATTGGTACCGGACACACTGCCACCATTGCTGTAGGACGTGCCATTGAGCGTGAAGGCCGAGAGATTGCCGCCATCGCCACCAACCCCAGAACCCACCACCAGACTGCCGCTGAGCAACTCGCCGCTGGCTGGGGTAATGATCGAATCGCGCAGGATCGGCGGCAAATCGTTAACGTTGGCCACCACGATGGCGTTGGCATTTGTCCCCGAAACGCCGTTATAGGCGACCGGATCCATGTTCGCCTGCGTAGCCCCGGTACCCATGCCGTAGGCAAAGGAATTGATGTGGTTGGTTTCCAGGAAACTACGCCAGATGCTTTCCTCGGTCGTCGTGGTCCCGCTGACCGTCTGAATGCCGTTGCTGTTGGGCAGCGTACCGCTGTAGTTCCAGGGAGAGGAATTCCAGTCGGTACTGACGGTCGGCTGGCCGTCGGTCAGGAAATACGAGACGTTCTGCGCTCCGGCAATCTTGCCGGCCGAATTGAAAGCGCTCATGGCGTTGAGCAGCGCGGCATCGTAATTGGTGTTGCCGCTGCTGGTCAGGCCATTGACGTAGGCCTTGGCGTCGGCCACCGAAACCCAGACATTCTGGTAGACGTTTGCGCTCGACGAGAAGGTAACGATACGGACCATCACGTCGCCCAGATTGTCGTACTGGTCGAGCATGGTGGAGACGGAGTCCTTCATGATCTGCAGCTTGCTGCCGGCACCCGAGCCCATGCTGCCCGAAATGTCGAGCATGAGCATGATATTGGTGTCCTGGGCCGGCACGACGACAGTCTGCGCCCCGGGAACGGCGGTGGGCATGTCGTCTTCGATGGTGATGGCCAGCGTACCGCTGCTGCTCTGCGTTCCATCGCTGGCAGTGACTCCGACGTTGAAGCTGAGGGTGTCCTCGCGGCTGGTCGCCGAATGATCGACCGGCTTGCTCAGCGTCACGGTGTACTGACCGGCATTGTCGACAACGATGCGGATTACTTCATTGCCGCCAGCCGAGCCGATCAGCGTCTGGCTGCCCGAACCGCTCCAGGTAACCGGCTGACCGTTCGAGCTCAACGCAGTCAGCGGGGCGGACAGCGTCACGCTCAGGGCATTGCCATCGGCATCGGCCACCGGGATGGTGCTGCTGAAGGTGCGCAGATCGGTCGTATCGGAATCGCCTGCGGTATCGGCAAGACCACCCGTCAGCCCCTCTTCCGAAACAGTCGCGGTAGCAAGGCCCACGGTTGGTGTGGTGTCGTTGTCGGTGATCGTCGCGACGCCGCTGGCCGTGGTATTGGCGGTGTTGCCGCTGGTTACCGTGGCGTTCAACGTGAAGTTCTCGTTCGCTTCGTCGAGCAGGTCGTCCGTCGTCTGCAGACGCAGCTGCACGCTGGTGCTGCCCGCCGGGATGCTGACGCCACTCGCCGCCGACACCCAGGCCGTGCCGTTGAAGTAT
>JAEUOD010000073.1 GCA_016791065.1 Dechloromonas sp.
GCACCGGACGGCACGGCGGCACGCCCCATGACACCGCTCTCCAGCAGCACATCGGCTTCGACAGTCGGATTGCCGCGGGAATCCAGAATCTCTCGTGCAACAACGTCAACGATGGAACTCATATTTCTTCCTTATTATCAAAAGATTGAAAGAACTACTTAAATTAAATTATCAACACCAGAAACAAGCAGCATGTTCATTTCGCCAGCACCTTCGCGGACTTGGCGGGCAGCCTGATATTCCGGTGAGTGGTAGAAAGCGCTCGCCTGCTCGACCGAGTCGAACTCGACGACGATCAAACGCTCTGGAGGCAACCAACCGCCTTCAAGAACTTCGGCAACACCACCTCGAATCAAAAAACGGCCGCCGAATTTCTCGACGGCCGCCTGCGACAGCGGGCGATAACGTGCCATCGCTTCGGCATCGCGCACCTTGACCTCGGCGACGATATAGCCCTTCTGGCTCACTTCAATTCCTCGAAACCAGCCGACTTGACTGCCTTGTCGAGTGCAACCAATGTCGTCAGCAGGCTTTCCATACGTGCCAGCGGCCAGCTGTTCGGGCCATCCGACCAGGCCTTCTCAGGACAGGGATGGGTTTCCATAAACAGGCCGGAAATACCGACGGCCAACGCCGCCCGGGCCAACACAGGCACGAATTCACGCTGACCGCCCGAAGTCGTGCCTTGCCCACCTGGCAACTGCACACTGTGCGTCGCGTCGAAAACGACAGGACAGCCTGTTTCGCGCATGATTGCCAGGCTGCGCATGTCGGACACCAGATTGTTGTAGCCGAACGAAGCGCCGCGCTCGCAAACCATCAGGTTGTCGGCGCCGTTGTTAACCTCACGCGCCTTGGCGACGACGTTCTTCATGTCGCCCGGCGCCAGGAACTGCCCCTTTTTGATATTCACCGGCTTGCCGCAGGACGCCACGGCGTGGATGAAATCGGTCTGGCGACAGAGAAAAGCCGGCGTCTGCAGGACATCGACAACGGCAGCGACCGGCGCGATCTGGTCGATATCGTGCACGTCGGTCAGGACCGGTACGCCGATCTGGCGCTGCACTTCCGAAAAAATACGCAAACCTTCATCCAGACCCAGCCCGCGCACCGAGGTGCCGGAGCTACGATTGGCCTTGTCGTAGGAAGCCTTGAAGATGTAATTGATACCGAGACGGCCGCAAACTTCCTTCATGAAACCCGCGATATCAAGGCATAGCTGCTCGGATTCAGCTGTGCACGGACCGGCTATGAGGAAAAAAGGCTGGTCAAGACCAGCCTCGAAACCACAGAGTTTCATTTGCCCTTGGCTTTCTGATTAGCAAGCGCCGCTTTCACGTAGGACGTGAAGAGCGGATGGCCTTGGCGGGGATTCGAGGTGAACTCGGGGTGGAACTGGCAGCCGACGAACCACGGATGGACATCGGCCGGCAGTTCGACCATCTCGCAAAGATCGGTACCCGGCGCGCGACCAGAGACTTTGAGGCCCTTGTCTTCGAGTTGGGCGAGCAAGGTGTTGTTCACTTCGTAACGATGGCGATGGCGCTCGGTGATTTCCGCCGCACCATAGATTTCGCGGGCCAGCGAGTCCTCGCCGAGTTTGCAGACCTGGGCGCCGAGACGCATGGTGCCGCCGATATCGGACTCCTCGCTGCGCTTCTCGATCTTGCCGGACGCATCGAGCCATTCGGTAATCAGGCCGATCACCGGGTAGGGCGTGTCCTGGACGAACTCGGTCGAGTGCGCACCGACCATGCCGGCCACGTCACGGGCGAATTCGACGACGGCGAGCTGCATGCCGAGGCAGATGCCAAGGTAAGGCACCTTGTTCTCGCGGGCGTAGCGGATCGCGGCAATCTTGCCTTCCGTACCGCGACGACCGAAACCGCCCGGCACCAGGATGGCATCGACACCCTTGAGCACGCCGACGCCATCGGTTTCGATGTCTTCGGAATCGATATAAACGATGTCGACCTGGCTGCGCGTATGGATGCCGGCATGCTTGATGGCTTCGATCAGCGACTTGTAGGATTCAGTCAGATCGACGTACTTGCCGACGAAGGCGATCTTGACGCTGTTCTGCGGATGCTCGAGCGCAACGATCAGGTTCTGCCAGACCGACAGGTCGGCCGCCTTGGCCAGGATGCCGAGCTTGTGGCAGACGATTTCGTCGAGCATCTGCTCGTGCAGCATGCCCGGAATCTTGTAGATCGAGTCAGCATCGAGACACTCGATGACGGCTTCCGGCATGACGTTGCAGAACAGCGCGATCTTGCGGCGTTCCTCGACCGGGATCGAGCGATCAGCGCGGCAGAGCAGGATGTCCGGCTGGATACCGATTTCGCGCAACTCCTTGACGGAGTGCTGGGTCGGCTTGGTCTTCAGTTCGCCGGCCGTCGGGATGTAGGGCAACAGCGTCAGGTGCATGTAGCACGTGTTGTTGCGACCTTCCTGGATGCCCATCTGGCGGATGGCTTCGAGGAAGGGCAGCGACTCGATGTCGCCGACCGTACCGCCGACTTCGACGATGGCAACGTCGGCCCCCTCGGCACCGGCCTTGATCTTGGACTTGATCTCGTCGGTGATGTGCGGGATGACCTGGACGGTCTTGCCCAGGTATTCGCCACGACGCTCCTTCTTGAGCACCGTGTCATAAACCTGGCCGGTCGTGAAGTTATTGCGCTTGGTCATCCGGGCGCTGGTGAAGCGCTCGTAGTGGCCGAGATCGAGATCGGTCTCGGCGCCGTCCTCGGTGACGAAAACCTCTCCGTGCTGGAAAGGACTCATCGTGCCGGGATCGACGTTGATGTAGGGGTCAAGCTTGAGGTGGGTAACCTTGATGCCGCGGGATTCCAGAATGGCCCCGAGCGACGCGGCGGCGATGCCTTTGCCCAGAGAGGACACGACACCACCCGTAACGAAAACAAATTTGGTCATGGAAAGACAGGCTGCGGGAAAGCCGAATGATAGCCGAAAAGCTCAAAATTCCCCAAGCACTCCACCCGCAAAAGGGATTTTTGGGTCATTCCGGGGGGCTCCACGCCCGTACACGTCGCATGTAACAGATTTGCTAGAATTATGGGTTACCCAGCCTGCAGCAACGCGCTTGAAAAACGTCCTCGTCATCAATTATTCGCAAACCGGACAACTCGCCGACATTACGGCGCAAGTTGTCGCACCCTTGCGCGCAGCGGGGCACCAGGTCCATCTGGAAACCCTGGTACCGGAGACGCCGTTTCCCTGGCCCTGGCCGATTGTCGATTTCGTCGATGCCTTCCCCGAATGCGTGCAACTCGACCCGCCGCCGATCAAACCGATGGCGATCCCGGCGAATGTCGATTTCGACCTGGTCATCCTGACCTACCAGGTCTGGTACCTCTCCCCCGCCCTGCCGATGACCGCCTTCCTGCAGAGCGCCGAAGGCAAGCGGCTGATCGCCGGCAAGCCGGTCGTCACCCTGGTCGCCTGTCGCAACATGTGGTTGTCTGCGCAGGCCACGATGAAGCGCCTGATCGCCGAGGCCGGCGGCCAGTTGCGCGACCACCTCGCCTTCACCGACCAGGGCCATGCCCTCGCCACCTTCATCACGACGCCGCGCTGGGTGCTGACCGGCAAGCGCAATCGCTGGCTCGGCCTGCCGCCGGCCGGCGTCGCGCCGGAGGAAATCCGCGCCGCCAGCCGTTTCGGCCGCGCCCTCGCCGACGCCCTCGACCATAACGCCGAGCGCAGCGGCCAGCCGATGCTCACCGGCCTGCGCGCCTGCACGGTCAATCCCAGGCTGGCGCTGAGCGAGCGCGCGGCGCACCGCGCCTTCAAGGTCTGGTCGCGCCTGATCCGCGCCTTCGGCAAGCGCGGTCAGTGGCGGCGACGGCCGATACTGCTGGTCTTCGCCCTTTATCTCATTACCCTGGTCCTGACCGTCGTGCCGCTGAGCCTGTTGCTACAATGGCTGCTTTCCCCCCTGCTCGCCCCACGGCTCGCTCGTCTGCGCGCCGAACTCGAGCAGCCTTCGGGGTCACAGGATTTCAAGCTGAACAACTATGCACAGTAGCGGCAAGGTTTACATCACCGGCACCTCGGCCTTCATGCCCAATGCGCCGGTCGACAACGACGGCATCGAAAACGTCCTCGGCATGATCGCCGGCAAGCCGTCGCGCGCCCGCCGCATCGTGTTGCGAAACAACGGCATCCGCTGGCGCCATTACGCCATCGACCCGGCGACCGGCGAAGCCACGCACACCAATGCCCGGCTGACTGCCGAAGCCATCCGCGGACTGGGCGACATCGGCGACATCGACTGCCTCTCCACCGGCACCTCGATGCCGGATCAACTGATGCCCAACCATGGCGTCATGGTCCATGGCGAACTCGGCAATCCCCCCTGCGAAGTCGTTTCCTCAGCCGGTATCTGCGTCTCCGGCGTCAGTGCGCTGAAATACGCCTACATGGCGGTGCGCTGCGGCCTTGCGGTCAATGCCGTCGCCACCGGCTCCGAGCAGGCCTCGGCCGTGCTCACCGCGCGCAACTTCGAGGCCGAATCCGAACATCGCGTCGCCGAACTCGAAACCCATCCCGAAATCGCGTTCGAGAAGGATTTTCTGCGCTGGATGCTCTCCGACGGCGCCGGCGCCTTCCGCCTGCAGGCGCAGCCACGTGCCGAAGGCCTGTCGCTGCGCATCGAGTGGATCGAGATCCTCTCGCAAGCCAACCACATGGACGTCTGCATGTACGCCGGCGGCGAAAAGCAGGACGACGGCAGCCTCAAGGGCTGGAAAACCTACCCGGCCGAAGACTGGGCCCGGCGTTCGGTCTTCGCCGTCAAGCAGGATGTCCGGCTGCTCAACGACAGCGTCGTGGCGCAAACGGTCGGCAAGCCGCTGCAAAAGGCAATGGCCAGCCACGGCCTGACGCCGGCCGAGGTCGACTGGTTCCTGCCGCACATGTCCTCGGAGTATTTCCGCCAGCCCATCGCCGCCTGCATGGCCGAGGTCGGCTTTCCAGTGCCGCAGGAAAAATGGTTCACCAACCTGAGCACCAAGGGCAACACCGGTTCGGCCGCGATCTACATCATGGTCGACGAACTCCTGGCCAGCGGCCGCCTGACGGCCAGCGACCGCCTGCTCTGCTTCGTTCCGGAAAGCGGCCGCTTCACCGGATCGCTGATCTACCTGACCGCGGTCGACCATGCTGGATAGCGAAGTCCCGCAGGAAGGCAACCGCACACTCGGCGGCCATCGCAAGGCGGTCTATGCGCGCGGCGCCGACGGCAAGGTGCATATCGTCCAGTCGGCCGGCTGGGAGGTCGAGGAAATCGTCACCCGGCAAGCCGTCGAAGATCTCGACAGGCTGGCCGAAGATGCCCGCCAGCGCGTGATTTCCGGCCAGGTCTCGCCGCTCGAATACCACATGCACAAGGCCCGCATGGACGTACCGATGCTGGCCCAGACCACCGGCCTCTGGCAGTGGCGCATCCGCCGCCACTTCCGCCCCGAAATTTTCGCCCGCCTGTCGCCTGCCCTGCTCGGCCGCTACGCCGAAGTCATGGGCCTCAGCGTCGAACAACTGAAGAAGGCCGACTGATGGACTTCCAGCACAGCCAGGCCTCGCACTGCGAAAGCGGTGTCATGTCCACGATGCTGCGCCACCACGGTCTGCCGTTGTCGGAACCGATGGCCTTCGGCCTCGCCTCGGCGCTGTCTTTCGCCTACCTGCCCATCGTCAAGATCAACGGCCTGCCGCTGGTGTCCTACCGGATGCCGCCGAAATTCATCATCAAAGGCCTGCAGAAGCCGCTCGGCCTGACCATGCGCTTCGAAACCTTCCGCGACCCGGCGGCCGGCACCCGCCGCCTCGACGAGTTGCTCGGCGAAGGCCACATCGTCGGCATGCAGACCTCGGTCTTCTGGCTGCCCTACATGCCGGAAGACCTGCGCTTCCACTTCAACGCCCACAACGTGCTCGCCTACGGCCGCGATACGGCGAGCGGCGACTACCGGCTCTCCGACCCGGTCTTCGACGCCCCCGTCACCTGCCCGCCCGAAGCCCTGCAGAAGGCGCGCTTCGCCAAGGGGGCGCTGGCCCCCAAGGGCCTGCTCTACTACACGACCGGCAAGCCATCGGAGCCGGACTGGGACAAGGTCATCCCGCAAGCCATCAAGAAGACGACGCGCATCATGCTCAACGCCCCGCTACCGATCATCGGCACGCGCGGCATCCGCCGCCTGGCCGGCGCCTTCGAGCGCCTGGATGCGAATGCGGTGGCCCAAAGCAAGCTCTTCATCGGCCAGGTTGTTCGCATGCAGGAAGAGATCGGTACCGGCGGCGGCGGCTTCCGCTTCATCTACGCCTCCTTCCTGCAGGAAGCGGCCGCCAAGCTGGCCCGCTCGCGCCTCGACGAACTTGCCGAAAACCTCATCGACATCGGCGACGAATGGCGCGAATTCGCGCTCATCGCCGCCCGCATGATCCGCGACCGCGAACCGCTCGACCCCGCCAAGCTGGCCGCCAAGCTGCGCCAGATCGCCGACCGCGAGCAGGCCTTTTTCCTCGATCTGCGCCGCGCCGCCTGATGCTGTCCATCGACAGCGTTTCTTACCGCTACCGTGCCGCCGCCCATCCGGCCCTGAGCGACGTCTCGCTCAGCGTCCCGGCCGGCGGGGTCTATGGCCTGCTCGGCCCGAACGGCGCCGGCAAGACGACACTGATCTCGTTGCTCGCCGGCCTGCTGCCAAGCAGCACCGGCAGCATTTTCCTGAACGGCCGGCCGCTGGCCGAGGCACGTACTGCCAACCCGCGCGCCATTGCGCTGGTGCCGCAGGACTACGCCTTCTACCCGATGCTCTCCGTCAGCGAGAACCTGCGCTTCTTCGGCGGGGCACTCGGCCTGGGCGGTGGCGAACTCAAGGCCCGGGTCGACACCGCCATCGCCTTCGCCCGCCTCGAACAGGTCGTCGGCAAGCGCGCCGAACAACTCTCGGGCGGCCTGCGCCGCCGCCTCAACCTGGCCATCGGCCTGCTCGGCCGGCCGCAACTGCTGCTGCTCGACGAACCGACGGTCGGCGTCGATCCGCAGTCGCGCCACTTCCTGCTCGAATCCATCGCCGCCCTGCCGGCGGCCGGCACCACGGTGATCTACACCAGCCATTACATGGAAGAAGTCGAGGCCATCTGCCAGCGCATCGCCATCATCGACCAAGGGCGCGTGCTCGTCGAAGGTACGCTGGACGATATCCTGCACAGCCCGGAACCCGTGCTTGAACTGCATCTGGAACAACCCATGCCGGCAGCCATCGCGGCCCGCTATCAAGCCATTGCCACCACACCGCTCGGCTACCGCCTGCAACTGGGCAGCAGCGCCGAACTGCCCCGCCTGCTCGACGATCTGGCGGCTGCCGGCTGCGCCGTCCGCGACCTCAGCCTCGGCCAGCACAACCTCGAGCAGGTGTTCATGCGCCTGACTCAACGCTCGCTGCGGGATTGACCATGTCACCCCGCCTGCTCGCGCTCTGGCTCAAGGAAAGCATCGCGCTCAGCCGCGACCGCCACGGCCTGCTCGCGCTCTTCATCATGCCGACCATCTTCATCCTGGTCATGACCATGGCACTGCGCGATGCCTTCACGCCGGGCGCCACGATCGACGCCGCCTACGTCATCGTCGACCTCGACCGCAGCCCGCATTCGCAGGCCATGGCCCGGCGACTGGACAAGGCCGCCACCTTCCACCGCCAGGCCGACGTCGCCGATGCCGATACCGCCCGCCAGGGCATCCTCGACCGCCACCACGCCCTCGCCCTAGTCCTGCCCAAGGGCTTCGGCGAGCGCCTGCTGACCCCGGCCGGCGCCGATGGTCAGGCGACCGAACCGCTGCAACTGCTGCTCGACCCGACGCTCAGCCCGGCGCTGCAACTGGCCTTCCGCAACCAGGTGATGGCAGCGCTCGGCGCCGTGCGCGCCGACGAACTGACCCAGCGTGCCGGCAAACTGTTCGGCTTGCCGCTCGTACCCGGCAAGAGCGCCGACAAGGACTGGCCGGACGAAATCCACAGCGTCGCCGTGCGCAGCGACCAGAGCGCCCGGCTCCCCTCCTCGGTCCAGCAGAACGTTCCGGCCTGGTTGATTTTCGCGATGTTCTTCGTCGTCATCCCGGTGTCGTCGATCTTCATCATCGAACGCCAGCAGGGCACGCTGCAGCGCCTGCGCGCCATCGGCGTGCCTTTCCGCCTGATCCTCGCCGGCAAGCTGCTGCCCTTTTTCGTGCTCAACCAGGTCCAGGCCTTCGCCATGGTCCTGGTCGGAATGTTCGTCGTCCCGCTGTTCGGCAGCGAAGCCCTCGAAATGCCCGCCACGCTGCCGCTACTCATCAACTGGTGGCTGGTCGCCGCCGCCGTCAGCCTGGCCGCCGTTGCCTGGGCCCTGCTCATCGCCAGCCTGGCCCGCACTTCGGAACAGGCCACCATCGTCGGTGGCGTCGGCAACATCCTGATGGGCGCCATCGGCGGCATCATGGTCCCCAAGTTCGTCATGCCGGCCGGCATGCAGGCCATCGCCGAACTATCGCCGATGGCCTGGGGACTTGAAGGCTTTCACAGCGTCATGCTGCGTCACGCCGGTTTCGCCGAACTGCTGCCCCCGATCGGCAAGCTGCTGGCCTTCGCCATCCTTTCCTTGCTCGCTGCCATCTGGCTCAACCACCGCGCCCTCACCAACCGCTCATGACCGCCGACCTCCGCCTCGAACTCAAAGCCCTCATCGTCGAAGCCTGCGACAAGGACTGCGCGCCGGAAAGCATCAGCGACGACGAACTGCTCTTCGGCCAGGAAGCACCGCTCCAGCTCGACTCGCTCGACGCCCTGCAGATCTCGATGGCGATCAAGAAGCGCTACGGCCTACGCCTGCCCGATAGCAAGGACACCCGGCGCATCCTGTCGAGTGTCGCCAACCTGGCCAACCACCTCGCCACCTGGCAAGCCGACCGCGCATGAGGCGTGCCGTCCATATCGTCGGCAGCGGCCTGCTCTGCGCCCGCGGCGACGCCCCCGGCACGGTTGCGGATGCCCTGTGGGCGGGCGAATGCAGCCACGACCAGCGCCAGGTCGGCGAGCGCAGCTTTCCCTACTACCGGCTGCCGCTGCTGGAAACCGACTGGCTGGCCCGTGCCGAAGCAGCCGTCCGCCAGGTCGCCGGCCAGTTGGGCGAGCTTCCACCAGATACGCCACTCTTCGTCGCCTCGTCTTCTTTCCAGATCGGCCATTTCGAGCAAGCCGGCGCCGACCGCGAACTGCCCGCTGCCACGGCCTCCTTCAGCCGTCACCTAGCCGCCTGGATGGGGCTTTCCGGGGCCCGCCACAGTCTTTCCAACGCCTGCATATCGGGCTTCTCGGCGATCGACGCGGCACGCAGCCTGATCGCCGCCGGCCAGATCGAGGAAGCCGTCATCCTTGGTATCGAACTCGACAACGCCAGCACGCTGGCTGGCTTTGCCGGCATGGAACTGCTCTCACGCACCCGCTGCCGGCCGTTCGATGCCGAACGCGACGGCCTGGCGCTCGGCGAGGCCGTCGCCGCCATCCATCTCTCCGCCCGACCGGGGCGCTGGCGTATTGCCGGCCTGCACACCGGCATCGATGCCTGGTCGACCACCGGGCCCAATCCCGATGGCACGCCGATTGCCCAAACGATGCAAGCTTGCCTGGCCGAAGCCGGACTGTCCCCCGGCGATATCGAGCTGATCAAACTGCAAGCCGCCGGGTCGCCCGGCACCGATCTCGCCGAAGCCAACGCGCTGCGTACCGCCTTCGGCCAGCGCATGCCGCCCTTGCTTTCCCTCAAGCCAATGCTCGGCCACACGCTCGGCGCCAGCGGCATTGCCGAACTGACGGCGCTGATCGCCTGCCTTGACGCCGACCATATCCCGGCCACCGCCGGATTCAGTCGCGTCGACCCGGAAATTGCCCTTTTTCCGATGGTCGAGCGCAGCACGGTCCACGTCGAGCGGGCTCTGCTCAATCTGATTGGCTTCGGTGGCGGCCTAGCCTCCCTGGCTCTGGTGCGCCAATGAGCTATCTCCAGATCGCCCTGAGCCAGCAACTCGCTCCGGCCGAGGTGCCCGCCGCTGTCCGTGCCGCGCTCGGCAAACCCTTGCGCCGCGCCGCACCACTGACCCAACTCGCCCTGATCGGCGCCCTCGCCTGCCTGCCGGCCGAACGTCGCGGCCTGCCAACTGCGTTGCTCTGGCAATCGACCCGCGGCCCGCGCCAGGAAACCCGCCTCCTGCTCGAAGAGATCAGCGAGGGTACTGCTGAGCCGATGCCCTACGATTTCCTCGCCACCCAGCCAGCCATCGCCGCTGCCCAGATTCAGCCCTTCATCCCCGGTCTACGCTCGGCCAGCTATTTTCCGCTCGATACACCGGGCACTGCCGACTGGTCGCTGCTCCTCACCCTGGCCACCAACTGGCTGGCCGAGGGACGCTACGCCCAGGTGCTCTGTACTCATCTCGACCACTCCCAGACGACCGCCGAAGGCCAATGGCTCTGCCTGACCCAGGCTGCCCTTGAAAACCCGCCGGCCCGCCTCCAGATCGGAGCGATGGCGACTCCCGGTGCCCTGCCCGATACGCCGGACTTTCCGGCGCACCTCGCCCATTGGCTGGCCGGCAAGCTCGATTCGCCGCTACAGTTGCGATCCGCCACCACGAGCCAGCTGGCAGTAGAATTCGCCCGACTTTAATTTTTTGCAGGATCAGACCATGTCCCAATACGCTTTTGACGTTTCCATCGAAGAATTCGAATCCAAGGTCCTGATCGCGGCCGATACCGTGCCCGTCGTCGTCGATTTCTGGGCGCCGTGGTGCGAACCCTGCAAGGTTCTCAAGCCGATGCTGGAAAAGCTGGCCGAGGAATACAAGGGCCGCTTCCTGCTCGCCAAAGTCAATTCCGATGAGAACCCGGAACTCGCCCAGCACTTCGGCGTGCGCAGCATTCCCTCGGTCAAGGTGCTGTTCCAGGGCCAACTCGTCGATGAATTCAACGGCGCCCTGCCGGAAGGCCAGATTCGCCAGTTCCTCGATCGCATCGCTCTGCCGGCCGGTCCGGACGATACCGACCTGCGCGCCGAAGCCGCTGCCCTGGTCGCCGAAGGCAAGCTCGACGAAGCCCTGGCCAAACTGGTCCAAGCCAGCCAGGCCAATCCGAAGGATCAGGCCGTGCAACTCGATGCCATCGATGTCCTGATGCAACTTGGCCGCAATGACGAAGCCGGGCAGTTGCTGAGCGGTGAATTCAGCGAACAGCCCGAGCGCGCCAATGCCCTGCGTGCCCGCCTGGCGCTGGCCGCCGGCGCGGCCGACACGGCCGCCCTCGAAGCCAAGCTCGTCGCCAACCCGGGCGACCATGCCGCCCGCCTCGAGCTCTCCCGCGCCTACGCCGCGCAGAGCCGTTTCCGCGAGGCAATGGAAGCCGCGCTCGAAGTCATCACCCGCGACCGCTTCTTCGAGGAAGGCGCCGGCCGCAAGGCCATGCTGCAACTCTTCGAAGCGCTCGGCGGCAGCGAGCAATACGACGACCTGATCCGCGAATTCCGCCGCAAGATGTCGGCTGCCCTGAACTGATCTTCGCCGGGCATCGGGCGTGCGGCTGTTCTACACCGATGTCTTCGTGCTTCCCCTGCCCGCCGGGCACCGCTTCCCGATGGAGAAGTATTCCCGGCTGCGCGAACGATTGCTGAGCAGCGGCGCTTTCACGACCGCCGACTTTCATCTGCCGCACGCGGCCAGCGACGAGGAACTGGCCCGCGCCCACGACCTCGACTACATCCGGCAGATCAGCCACGGCACCCTCGCTGAAAAAGCCATGAAGGCCATCGGCTTCCCGTGGAGTCCCGGCATGGTCGAGCGTTCCCGCCGTTCGGCTGGCGCCACCCTCTGCGCCTGCCGAGCGGCGCTCGAAGACGGCGTTTCGGCCAACCTCGCCGGCGGCACGCATCACGCCTTCCGCGATCGTGGCGAAGGCTTCTGCGTCTTCAACGACGCCGCCGTCGCCGCCCGTGCCATTCAGGCGGAGGGGCGCGCCAGCCGGATTCTCGTGCTCGATTGCGACGTGCATCAGGGCAACGGCACTGCCGCCATCCTGCGCGGCGACGAGAGCATCTTCACCTTTTCCATGCATGGCGCCCGCAACTTTCCGTTCGAGAAGGAAGAAAGCGATCTCGACATCGAACTGCCCGACGGCTGTTCCGACGACGCCTACCTGCTCCGCCTCGACGAAGGCCTGAGCACGGCCTTCGACCTGTCGCGCCCCGACCTTGTCATCTACCTGGCCGGAGCCGACCCCTACCGCGACGACCGCCTCGGCCGACTTGGACTGAGCATCGAGGGCCTGCTCGAACGCGACCGCCGGGTCTTCGCTCACGCAAAGTCACTCGGAGTTCCCGTCGCCATGGCCATGGCCGGCGGCTATGCCCGACAGATCGACGACACCGTGACGATCCATGCCAATACCATTATTGCCGCAAAACACTGCTGGAAGACGGCGGAAAATCAGAGCGCTTAACCCTCTCAGGCAGTTGCCCGGAAGCACGGCGCAGACGAGAATGGCATCACTGACTGGCAACACGCACTGCCTGCCCGATGCGCTGGAGCAAACCACCAGAACATGAAGAAACCTTTGCTTCCGATATTTGACTGGAGATCGCTCCGCACCCGCATCACGGTCGGTATGCTGCTCACCAGCCTCGCGGTCATCTGGGCTACCGCACTCTCGTTGAGCCACACCTTGCGGCAGGACATGGAGACAACCATCTCCGCACAGCAGTTCTCGACGGTATCCCTGATCGCCAGCGAAATCGATCGCTCGGTCAGGGAAAGGCTTGCCTTCATTGAAGCCATCGCCAACCGCGTCCCGCCCGACGAAATGCGTGATGCCGACAAGCTTCAGGCCAAACTCGAGCAAAGCCAGCTCCCCGAAGGAATTTTCAACTGGGGATTGATGATCCTTGATGCCAAAGGGCTCTGTCTTGCCAGTACCCCGTCAAGCCTCGGGCGCCGCGGTATCGACTTCGGTCATTACCCGGGTGTCCGGGAAATTCTCTCCGGCAAGCACACGCATGTGGCCGACCCTCTGTTCAGCGAACACAGTAAGCAACCAGTCGCTGCCATGCTGACAGCCATTCACGGCCCCGACGGCAAAATTGCCGGCATGGTGATCGGGGTAACCAACCTGGCCCTCCCCAACTTTCTTGATGAAATCAGTAGCGCAAAATATGGCAATACAGGGGATTTCATCATCACAGCACCACGCACCCGAACCTACGTCGCATCCTCCGATAAACGGCGCGTCCTCAAATCGGGCCCGCCGCCCGGCGTCAACCCGGTGTACGACCGCTACATCAACGGCTATGAAGGCTCCGGTGTCGCACTCAGTTCGCGTGGCGTCGTCGAGCTTTCATCCAGCAAGCGTATCGCCACAACCGGCTGGCTGATGCAATCCATCCTCCCGGCGGAGGAGGCGTTTTCCTCAATCCGGGCAATGCAGCGTCGACTGCTGCTCATTTCGATCATTCTGAGCCTGGCAGCGACATTCGTCAGTTGGTGGTGGCTCCGTCGACAACTGCAACCGTTGGCGGAAACCTCGGCACTGTTGGGGGCGATGCGGGAAGGCAAGATACCGCGCCAACCGCTGCCGATCCGGAAGATGGACGAGATCGGCCAACTGACCGCCGCCTTCAACGGGCTTCAGGAAGTTATCGTTACCGAGGAAGCCCGGGCTGCGGAATATGCCGCCAATCGACGGCTGCGTCGCATCGTCTCCTATATTCCAGGCGTCGTCTTCCAGTACCGGCGCAATGCCGATGGCAGCGGCAGCTTTCCATTCGCCAGCGACGCCATGAGCGATATCTACGGCGTGACACCGGAAGAAATGGAGCACACGACCACGCCGATACGCCGTTTGCTGCTGCCCGATGATGCCGAGCATTTTTTCAGTTCGCTCAAGGCCTCGGCAGAAAATCTCTCGCCCTGGCGTGTCGAATACCGCATCCGGCATCCTGACGGCCAGATCAAGTGGCTGTTGGTCGATGCTGTTCCCGAAGCCGACCAGGACGATAGCATCACCTGGTACGGGTTCATCGCCGACATTACCCAGACCAAGGCCATGGAAGCCGAGCTGCGCCAGGCTATCGCCGAACACCAGCGCAAGGATGCCGAAATCGCGCGCTATCGCGACCACCTGGAACAACTGGTCAGCGAACGTACTGCCGACCTCGAGTTGGCCCGGGCCGATGCCGAAAGGCTGGCCAAGGCCAAGAGCGATTTCCTCGCCAATATGAGTCACGAAATCCGGACGCCGCTCAACGGCGTGCTCGGCATGGCCCATATCGGCCTGCGCGCCACGGAAAAAGGCAGCAGGGCCAACGATGCTTTCACCAAAATCGTGCACTCCGGAAAACTGCTGCTCGGGGTCATCAACGACATCCTCGACTTTTCCAAGATGGAAGCCGGCATGCTCAAGATCGAGATGGCCGATGTCGACCTGGTCAGTGCGCTGAACGACAGCATCGACCTGATGCGGGAGCGCGCCGTGGCCAAGGGACTGGCATTGCATCTGGAACTGGCTGAAAACCTGCCGGCCACTTGCCGGGGCGACGGCCTGCGCATCCGGCAGATTCTGCTCAACCTGCTCTCGAATGCCGTGAAATTCACGGAGTCCGGCTCCGTCACGCTCAAAGCCGGCCTTGAAGACGAGCAATTGATTTTGCGCATCATCGATACCGGCATCGGCATTAGCCCTGAACAGCGGGACAAGATTTTCAACCCCTTCGAGCAGGGCGACAACTCAACCACCCGGCGCTTCGGCGGAACCGGCCTTGGCCTGGCGATTACCGCGCAGATCGTGCGTCTGATGGCCGGCAGCATCGCGGTTGACAGCCATCCGGGCCAGGGCAGTTACTTTGAGGTCCGGCTTCCCTTCATGCCAGCATTTGCTGCCAGCGCTCACCTTGAACGGCACGACCAGGCCACAGGCGCCAGCCCGGATCGGCCACTCGCCGGCCTGCGCATCCTGGTGGCCGAGGATGTGCAAGTCAATCAGGAAGTAATGAGGAATATCCTCGATGAGGCCGGCGCCACGATAATCATCGCCAACAACGGCCAGGAGGCAGTTGAAAGCATTCGTAACAACCTGCCGGGCAGCTTCGACATCGTCCTGATGGATATTCAGATGCCGATCATGAACGGGCACGATGCCACACGGGAAATACTCCGCCTGGCACCAGACATGCCGATCATCGGCCAAACCGCGCATGCGCTGGATGATGAGCAGGCGGCATGTCGGCGTTCGGGCATGGTCGACCATGTTGCAAAGCCGATCGATCCTGAGTCGTTGTATGCGATCATCCTGAAGCATGTCCGCACCAAGGCCTGAGCCATGTCATCGCATTCACTCTATTTCAGCAACAGCCTTCGCAAGATCGAGGCAAGCCATTCCGGGGAATCGCTCATGCACCGAGCCGGCCTGGCCGCCGCCGATTGGGCGGGCGAACTGGCCAGCCAACGCAACCGGCCGGTCCTCGTCCTTGCCGGTCCCGGCAACAACGGCGGCGATGCCTTCGAGGCTGCCCGCCTGCTGCGCCAGCGCAGCCACGATGTCCGCCTGGTCTTCGCTGGCGATCCCGCCCGTCTGCCAGCGGATGCCGCGGCGGCCTGCCGGCGCTACATCGATGAGAACGGTCGCATCGAACCCGATATTCCGCCCGATGGGCACTGGTCGCTGATCATTGACGGGCTCTTCGGGATCGGCCTGACCCGCGCACCGGAAGGCACCTACGCCGACTGGATCGCCTCAGCCAACCGGCTCGCCGAGCGCGATGCCTGCCCACTGCTCGCACTCGACTGCCCTTCCGGGCTCAATGCCGATACGGGCCAGATCCTTGGCGAAGCGATCCGGGCGACCCACACCCTCACCTTCATCGCCGCCAAACCCGGCCTGCTGACCGCCGAGGGACCGGACCAATGCGGCGAAATTCGCGTCGCCAACCTCGATCTCGACCCACCAGCCGAACAGCCTGCCGACGGTCAATTGCTCTCCTGCGCAGAGTTTGCCGCCCACCTGAAGCCGCGCCGCCAGAATAGCCACAAGGGCAGCTTCGGCAATGCCGGCGTGCTCGGCGGCGCGCCCTCGATGGTCGGCGCCGTCTTCCTCGCCGCCCGCGCCGCGCTCAAGCTCGGCGCCGGTCGTGTCTATGCCGGACTGCTCGACCCGCAGGCACCGAGCTACGACCCGATTCAGCCCGAGTTGATGTTGCGCCGCCCGGCTGCCCTGATCCAGACGCCACTGACGGCGCTCGCCTGCGGCCCCGGCCTCGGCGTTTCGCTCGAAGCCTCGGAGTTGCTCGAAACGGCGATCAATCTTGAACACCTGCTGGTGCTCGATGCCGATGCCCTGAACCTGGTCGCCAGCGAGGGAAGCCTTCAACTCGCACTGGCCGCACGTAACGCGCCGACCATTCTGACACCGCACCCCGCCGAAGCGGCGCGCCTGCTCGAAGCAAGCACCGCCGAAGTCCAGAACGATCGCATCGGTGCCGCCAGGCAGATTGCCACCCGCTATTGCAGCCATGTCGCACTGAAAGGCGCCGGCACGGTTGTCGCCTCCGTCGACGGCGACTGGTGGATCAATCCGACCGGTAATCCCGGCATGGCCACCGCCGGCATGGGCGATGTCCTCAGCGGCATCATCGTCGCCCTGCTCGCCCAGGGCTGGCCGGCACTTTCCGCCTTGCTTGCCGGCGTGCATCTGCATGGTGCAGCGGCCGACCGACTGGTCGCCAACGGCATCGGACCAGCCGGTCTGATGGCGAGCGAGGTAATCGATGCCGCGCGTGCGGAATTCAATGCCTGGGTCGCCGCGACCGCCCGTCGCTGATCCGGCCGAGCAAGCCGGCGGTCCAGACGTTACAATTCGCCTCCCGTCCTGCTTCACCAGACCATCATGACCATCGAATTCGACACCCCGCTTGCCCCGGAAATCGCCCGTAACGTGGATGCTTCGCTGGCCGAGGACATCGGCGCCGGCGACCTGACCGCCAGTCTGGTTCCTGGCGACCGCCAGGTCAAGGCCACGGTGATCTCCCGCGAAGCCGGGGTTCTGTGCGGTACGGCCTGGTTCGATGAATGCGTGCGCCGTCTCGACCCGCAAGCCAAAGTCAGCTGGAAGGCCGCCGATGGCGACCGTCTCGTCGCCAACCAATTGCTGTGCGAGATCGAAGGCAATGGACGTGCCCTGCTCTCGGCCGAGCGCAGCGCCCTGAATTTCCTGCAACTACTCTCCGCCGTGGCCAGCAAGGCCCGTGTCTATGCCGACGAAATCGCCAGCACCAAGGCGCAGGTCGTCGATACCCGCAAAACCCTGCCCGGGCTGCGTATCGCACAAAAATACGCAGTCCGCTGCGGCGGTGGCGGCAACCATCGCCTCGCCCTGTGGGATGCCATCCTGATCAAGGAAAACCACATCCACGCCGCCGGCGGTATCGCCGAAGCGATGGCTGCGGCCCGCGCCGTGGCCGATCAAGCCGCCGGCCGCTGCAAGTTCATCCAGATCGAAGTGGAGTCGCTGGCTGAACTGGAAACAGCACTCGCCGCCGGTGCCACCATGATCCTGCTCGACAACTTCACGCTCGACATGATGCGCGAGGCAGCACGCATCAACGCCGGGCGTGCCGTCCTTGAAGCCTCGGGCAACGTCAGCCTGGAAACCATTCGCGCCATCGCCGAAACTGGCGTCGACCGCATTTCGGTGGGGGCGCTGACCAAGGACGTCAAGGCACTCGATCTCTCCATGCGTTTCATCGGCTAGCAGGCGGCTAGGCTTTACGCGCGAATATGGCGATAATGTATGACAAAGAAACCAGAATGACCGACAACAGGGGGCTCCAATGCTGTTCGCGCTGTTCTACATAGTCGCCATCACCATACTGGTGCTGCACTTCACGGGCTTTCTCGCCCGCCACAACCTCGAATGGCTGGTGCTGGTACTGGCCGTTGCAGTTTTCCCGGCCGTCATCTATTTGTAGGGAGGATTCCCGTTACCGCGGGAATTCAACAAATACGCTAGCGTTTACGCACGACGAGATCGATCAAGGCCGAACGCCCGGCATGGGCGCTCCCCTCTTCCAGAATGTCGTCGTGCTCACGTAACAGCACGATCTCCCAGTCGGCAAACACCTCGCGCAGCAAGGGCGCCGTATAGAGGTTCTCCACGGCCGACGGGCCACCGGTACGGTATTCCAGCTGTTTCGGGGTGTAGCCCTGCAGCAGCAACAAACCACCCGGCTTCACTGCAGCCTTCATTCCGGTGAACATGCGCTCTCGCTCAGCCGGACCTGCAAACTGAATGAAGATGCCGATCACGGCATCATAGGCTTCGATCGGCCAATCCCAATGCAGGGTATCGGCCTGAACGAAATTCACGGCAACGTGACGTCTGCGCGCCAGCTTCGCGGCTTTTTCGAGCGCAACTGCCGATATTTCCGTCGCCGTCACCGAACAGCCCTGCTCGGCGAGCCAGACGGAATTGCGCCCCTCGCCGTCAGCCACCGAGAGGACACTGACGCCCGCTCCAAAATGTTCGGATTGGCCCGCCAGAAAGCGGTTGGGCGCCGTACCGAACAGATAGTCTTCGCCGGCGTCGCGATAGCGCGCCGACCAGAAGGCTTCGTAGTCGGGAAAACTCACACGCGCTCGACGATGAATTGCTTGATCGCGGCGACATCCGGCGCCATGACCACGACGCGCTGCGGCAGGCTCTCAATGCCGGCAAGATCGGCCGGACGGACCGGCTCGGTACCGAGCGCCTCACGGATGGTTTCCTCGAACTTGGCCGGCTGCGCGGTTTCGAGAACGATCATCGGCACACCGGACTGGCGATACTCCAGCGCCACCTTGAGGCCGTCGGCCGTATGGGTGTCGAGCATGACGTTGTAGCGCCCCTGGGCGAAGCGGATGGTCTTGATGCGATCGCTGTGCTTGCTCTTGCCGGAGACGAAGCCGAAAGCCGGCATCTTCGCCCAATGCGGCGTACCGCTCAGATCGAAGGCCTCGCCCTTGTCGACCTTGGCCCACAGTTCGCGGACAACGGCCGGGTCACGGCCGACGAGATCGAAGACGAAACGCTCGAAGTTCGAGGCCTTGGATATATCCATCGACGGGCTCGAGGTAATGCTGGTTTCGGCCGCGCTGCGCGGACGATAAACACCGCTGCGGAAAAATTCGTCGAGGACGTCGTTCTCGTTGGTGGCGAGCACCAACTGCTTGATCGGCAAGCCCATCTGGCGGGCGATATGGCCGGCGCAGATGTTGCCGAAGTTGCCCGAGGGAACGGCAAAATCAACCTGCTGGTCGTTCGATTGAGTGGCCAGGAAGTAGCCCTGGAAGTAGTAGACGATCTGCGCCGCGACGCGTGCCCAGTTGATCGAATTAACCGCGCCGATCTTGGACTTGGCCTTGAACCCGGCATCGTTGGATACTGCCTTGACGATATCCTGGGCGTCGTCAAACAAGCCGGTGACGGCGATATTGAAGATGTTGGAATCCTGCAGCGAGTACATCTGGGCACGCTGGAAGGCGCTCATCTTGCCATCCGGCGAAAGCATGAAGACCTTGACGTTGTGCTTGCCGCGCATGGCGTATTCGGCTGCCGAGCCGGTGTCGCCCGAGGTGGCGCCGAGGATGTTGATCGACTCGCCGCGCTTGTCCAGCACGTATTCGAAGAGGTTGCCGAGCAGTTGCATCGCCATGTCCTTGAAGGCCAGGGTCGGGCCATTGGACAGTTCCTGCGTGAAGAGACCGTCTTCAAGCTTGGTCAGCGGCGTGATCTCGGCCGCGTTGCCGCCGTTGCGGGCATGGCAATAGACGTCGGCGGTGTAGGTCCGGGCGACCAGTGCCTTGAGGTCGGCAGCCGGGATGTCGGTGATGAACTTCGAAAGGATCTCGTAGGCCAGGTCAGCGTAGGAGAGCTTGCGCCAGGCATCGAGTTCGGCACGGCTGATCTGCGGATAGGTTTCAGGCAGGTAAAGTCCGCCATCCGGGGCCAGGCCGCCGAGGAGGATGTCGCAGAAAGCCTGGGGCGCGGCGTTGCCGCGGGTCGAGATATAGCGCATGGCGAAGCCCTGAAAAGCGAAAAACGACGATTTTACCGCGCCGTGGCCTTTACGCGCACGGCCTGCAGCAAGGCGATCACGAAGAGCACCATGGCACCCCCCGCCAGCAAGCCCGCCGCCAATTCGAATCCGGTACTCAGCAAGAGAGCCGCGCTCAGGAAAAGGATCGCACGCAAACTGCCGCTCGCTGCCAGCTTGCCGCGCATGACGGCGCGTGCCGGCGTTTGCGGTCCCGGCCAGCGCCAAACCGGCAACAACTGACTGAGCGCCCCGCTGACCAGGGGCAGGAGAAAACCGATGCCCCAGGCCAACAAGGCCGGACGCGCTGGCGCCAGGCCGGAACCATGCACCACGCCACCCGCCAACGCGAGCATCAAACCGACAAGTGCCGCCAGCAGGGAAGCGGCAACGCCATCGCCGCCCAGCGTGCGCCAGCCGAAACGGCGAATCCACTGGCCGCCCAAACCCAGCGCTGCGACCAGAACGAGCGCCGCGCCTGGTACCGCGAACGGCCAGGCGATGCCGACCCCGGTGGCGACCACCAAGGCCCCGCCGGCCACCAGCCAGAGCCGTCGCCGTAGCCAGCCAGCAGCTTCGGGGTCCGGTTGGCCGAGCGCGGTCGGCAACAGGACCGGCAGCGTGCCAAGCGCCGCCAGGCCGACCAGGCCGATGGTATTGAGGTGCAGATGAAAGAGCCTCAGGGCGCGCCAGTACTGCGGCCAAAGTTGCACCAGCAGGATGGCGACGAGCGCCAGCAACAGGCAGACGATGGCCGCCCCGTACCAGCGCCAACCTGGATGCGGCGTCCCGATGGCGCTCCTGGCACGGGCGGCAATCCAGTTGAGAAGCAAGGCCGCCAGCAGCAGATCGATGCTCGCTGCGATGGGTAGTAGCGGATAGGGAAACAGCCCCTGCATGCTCCCCACAGCAACCAGCCCGGCCAACTGAGCAAGGCGCGGCAGACGCATGATCCAAAGGCCGGGATCGCCGCTGCGGGTCAGCACCGGAACAAAATGGATCATGGCCGCGAAAATCAGCGGCACGATTCCGACGGCAAACGCCAGGTGGGCCACGGCCAGCGGCGCCCCCCAACCGGCCACCGTCAGGATGGCGGTGGCCAGCAACGAAAGCAGGGTCAGGCTGGCGGTGGAAATCACTCAGGCAACGACGGCGAAATCGATCACGATGGCTCCCGGTTCGCGCTGCTTGTACTCGATGCGAAGGTGCTCGCCGTAGCGCTGTTGCAGTTGCGCAAGCAGCGGCAAGGGGTCGTGATCGTTGCAGAAACGCATGGTTTCGCCCGGCTGCAGGGCATCCAGCGCGCCGAAAATGGCAGCGTGGCGAAAACGTTTGGCGATACCGCGCGCATCGAATGGGTAAAGGGCTTCAGGGGTCGTGTGGTTGCAGACATGAATGGTTTGCATCATAGCTCCGTGGTTGAGATGCCGGAATGGCACTGGCGGCAATTTTGCCGCTACCGGGCGAGGCATTCCTTGATGCGTGTCGTAATGGGCCTCCCCTGAATGCGGGTATTGCCGGCGTAACATTGGCCTGTCGTTTCGCGCGGAAAGCGCTATAAATCAGGTATGGGCAGAGCGGACGAACCGCCCCAGCCATTTCGCGAAGGAGCAGACGATGATTCGCCATATCCTCGGAAAACTTGGCTACCGCGGCATCGACGATGCCGTCGAGTTTCTCATGTGCGGTCTGGCCACTCTGCCCGCGCTGCTCATGCTGACCGGCTTCATGCTGAGCGGAGCGCTGACGCTGGTCACGCTGATCATCCTGCTCGCTGCCGTCGGCATGCGCGCGCCGCCACCGGTGGCGCGCAACGAAAAAGATCAGGGCGAAGGCAAGCCTTTGCCCTGATTCGTTCAGCCTTCCGATGCGAGTTTGCCGCCACTGGAACGGGCTACACCGGAACTCGGCGTGCCAGCGAAGACGGACTCGAGGCAACGGCCGACGCGACGCCAGAACGACACGCCATGGGCAGGGAATATCACTGCCACCAATCCCTCGACGGCAACCAATTGTAGGCTTCCCGAGCTTTCGGCAATCCAGGCCTCTTCCGCTTGAACGAGGCATTCCCGATATACCGCCGTCTCGGCCATCCAACCGAGCGGCATCCGCAATCGAACCCGCCCCGACAAGAGCAGCACGGTGCTGCCCGCATCCAGCACTATTTGACACGCCTCGCCTTGTTGCAAGGTGAGCCTTATCGTTCCGCTATCGTCCTTCATGGCCATCTCCTGTTCATCTCCCCGGTGACGGGTGGTGATGTCATCGTAGCCACCGGGCGACAGCCAAAACAGCCACAGAAATACCCAATCTGTAGCGCAGCAGTTATCATTTTTTTCAATCTGTATTCATTCAATTTCCGGGCATCTATATCTGTCGTAAGCTCGGCTTACAGGCGACCATCGGACATGATCGAACAACCGCTTTACCGCCGTCTGGCCGAACACTATCGACAGGCCATCGAAGCTGGAACGCTCACCCAGGGTGATCGCTTTCCGTCGGTCCGGACACTGATGAGCCGCCACGCCGTCAGCCTCTCGACCGCCTTGCAACTCTGCCGGCAACTCGAAAGCGATGGCTGGCTGGAGGCGCGCCCGCGTTCCGGCAACTTTGTCCGGCGGCCGCGCCGCCATGCCGTTCGTCCACTGACGGAACCACCGCCCGGTCAGGCACTCGATCCCGCACGCTATGTCGGCATGCATGCCCGGGTCTCCGAATTCATCGCCCGCGGCCGGCAAAGTCCGATCAAGGTGAATTTCTCTAGCGCGCGCAGCGCGCCATCACTCTACCCCGGGGAGGCGCTCAAGAACGCTGCCACCCGCGCCCTGCGCCGCGATCCGGAACTGCTCGTCCGCCCGGCCCCGAATAACGGCAATGCCGACTTTCGCAACCTGCTGGCCCGCCGTGCCATGGCCAACGGCATGCTGCTCGCCCCGGAGGAAATCCTGGTCACTCAGGGCTGCATCGAAGCACTCAATCTCGCATTGCGTGCGACGACGCAGCCAGGCGACATCGTCGCAGTCGAGTCGCCGACTTTCTACGGCCTGCTTCAGGTCCTCGAAACGCTTGGCCTGCGCGCACTCGAAATCCCGACCAGCCCGCAAACCGGGATTTCCATCGAAGCCCTCGAACTGGCCGTACGGAGCAGCGATCCGATCAAGGCCCTGGTCGTCGTTCCCCACTTGCAGAACCCGCTCGGCAGCATCATGCCGGACAGCCACAAGGCTACCTTGGTCAAGTTCTGCGCGGCACATGACATTCCCCTGATCGAGGATGACACCTACAGCGCCCTGACCAACGACGAAACACCGCTCAAGGCGCTGAAATCCTGGGATCGGGAAGGCAAGGTCATCCATTGCGCCTCGCTGCACAAGGTACTGGCCCCGGGCCTGCGGCTGGGTTGGATGAATGCCGGTCGCTGGCAGGCACGCGTCGAGATGCTCAAGTACGTACAAAGCCGCTACAACGAGGAACTGGCCCAGATCGCCGCTGCCGATTTCATGTCATCGAGCGCCTACGACCGCCACTTGCGCCGCCTGCGTGGCAGTCTCAAGGTCCAGCGGGCGAGATCCGCAGAGGCCATTGCCACCCATTTCCCGGAAGGGACACGCCTGACCGAACCAGCTGGAGGACTGGCGCTATGGGTCGAACTTCCGGGCGGCATTTCGTCGAGCGCCTTATTCGATGCTGCGCTGGCCGAAGGCATTTTCATCGCCCCCGGCCTGATGTTTTCCAATTCCAACCGCTTCGACGGATACGTCCGCCTGAACTGCGGCGCACCATACACGGACGAGATTGACTGGGGCCTGCAACGGCTCGGCAAGATTTGCCACGCGCTCGGGCGCGACCGCCGCCAGGTTGTCCCAAAATAAAACGGGAGCACCTGGCTCCCGTTTGAATGGCACTTCGCGAGGCCGAATTACTGCAATTCTTCCAGGCGAATGCGCTTGACCTTGCCCTTTTGGGCCGCCAGGCCTTCGATGCCTACGATCGCGGCATCGGCGGCGCTTTCCTTGCAGACGTGGGTGAGAATGATGATGTCGGTCTCACCTTCACCCTCTTCCGGTTCGCGCTGCAGCATGGCGTCGATCGAGATGTGCTGATCGGCCAGGATGCGCGTCACGTCGGCCAGCACGCCCGGCTTGTCCTCGACGCGCAGGCGCAGGTAGTAGCCGGTCTCGATCTCGCTCATCGGCAGGATCGGCAGGTTGGACATGGCATCCGGCTGGAAGGCCAAATGCGGCACGCGATGCTCGGCGTCGGCAGTGGCCAGGCGGGTGACATCGACCAGGTCGGCGATCACGGCCGATGCGGTCGGCTCGGCACCGGCGCCCTTGCCGTAGTACATCGTCGCGCCGACGGCATCGCCCTTGACCAGAACCGCATTCATCGCGCCCTCGACATTGGCGATCAGGCGCTTGGCCGGGATAAGGGTCGGATGCACGCGTAATTCCACACCCTTGCTGCGACGCTTGGCGATGCCGAGCAGCTTGATGCGGTAGCCGAGTTGTTCGGCGTACTTGATATCGGAGGCTTCGAGCTTGGTGATGCCCTCGATGTAAGCCTTGTCGAACTGCACCGGGATACCGAAGGCGATCGAGGCGATCAGCGTCGCCTTGTGCGCGGCATCGACGCCCTCGATGTCGAAGGTCGGGTCGGCTTCGGCATAGCCCAGGCGTTGCGCTTCCTTGAGCACGTCGTCGAAGGACAGCCCCTTGTCGCGCATTTCGGAAAGGATGAAATTGGTCGTGCCGTTGATGATGCCGGCTGCCCACTCGATGCGGTTGGCGGAAAGGCCCTCGCGCAATGCCTTGATGACGGGAATGCCACCGGCCACGGCTGCCTCGAAGGCCACCATGACACCCTTTTCCTGGGCGGCATTGAAAATCTCGGTGCCATGCACGGCGAGAAGCGCCTTGTTGGCGGTCACCACGTGCTTGCCATTGGCGATGGATTGCATGACCACTTCCTTGGCCACGCCGTAACCACCGATCAATTCGACGACGATGTCGATTTCGGGATCGTTGACCAGCGAGAACGCATCATCGGTGACGCGGGCTTCGCCACCCGTCACTTGCTTCGCCAGTTCGACGTTCTTGTCGGCCACGGCGGTAATTCGAATCGGACGGCCGGCGCGACGGGTAATTTCTTCCGCATTGCGCTTGAGAACGGTCCAGGTGCCACCGCCGACGGTGCCGATGCCGATAAGGCCAACATTGATGGGTTTCATGGTCTGACTTTACTTGGGTTGGTTAACGGGTTGAACGAGCGCTTGCGTGCCGTGCCGCTTGCGATAGTTTTCGAGGAAGCGCGCAACGCGGCCGATGGCCTCCTTGAGGTCATCCTCATGCGGCAGGAAGACCAAGCGGAAATGGTCCGGATGCTGCCAGTTGAAGCCGGTTCCTTGAACCAGCAACACCTTTTCTTCCTGTAGCAGCTCGGCGATGAAGGCCTGATCGTTCTTGATCGGGTAAATCTTCGGATCGAGCTTCGGGAACATGTAGAGCGCCGCCTTTGGCTTGACACAGCTGACACCAGGGATCGCCGTGATCAAGGCATGTGCGATATCGCGCTGGCGACGCAGGCGCCCGCCTTCGGCGATCAGGTCGTCGATGCTCTGGTAGCCGCCCAGCGCTGTCTGAATGCCATGCTGCCCGGGCGCGTTGGCACACAGACGCATCGAGGCCAGCATGTCGAGCCCTTCGATGTAGTCCTTGGCATGGCGCTTGTCGCCGGAAACCACGAGCCAGCCGGCACGATAGCCGCAGGAGCGGTAATTCTTCGACAAGCCGTTGAAGGTGATGGTCAGCACATCGTCCGACAAGGCGGCGATGGAGGTATGTTTGGCGCCGTCGTAAAGAACCTTGTCGTAAACCTCGTCGGCGTAAATGATCAGGTGATGCTGACGGGCGATGTCGATGATCTCGTGCAGCAGATCGTCCGGATACAGTGCACCGGTGGGATTGTTCGGATTGATGATGACGATGGCGCGGGTCTTCGCCGTGATCTTGCTGCGGATGTCCGCGAGATCGGGCAGCCAGCCTTTTTCCTCATCGCACAGGTAGTGCTTGGGCGTCCCCCCGGAAAGGCTGATAGCTGCTGTCCAGAGCGGATAATCCGGGGCTGGCACCAGCACCTCGTCGCCCGCATCAAGCAGGGCGTTCATGGCCATCACGATCAGCTCAGAGACACCATTGCCGACGTAGATATCCTCCAGCGTCACGCCCTTGATACCCTTCTGCTGCGTGTAGTGCATGATCGCCTTGCGCGCTGCGAAAATCCCCTTGGAGTCCGTGTAGCCCGCCGCGTTCGGCAGGTTGCGGATAATGTCCTGCTGAATCTCTTCAGGCGAATCGAAGCCGAACGCGGCCAGGTTGCCGATGTTCAGCTTGATGATCTTGTGGCCCTCTTCCTCCATCTGTTTGGCCTTCTGCAGCACAGGGCCGCGGATGTCATAACAGACGTTGGCGAGCTTGGCGGACTTCTTGATATGTTTCATGGGGATTCCGGGATGACACCGATGCAGGTCGCAAACCGGGAAGCGACGATGCACCAAAAGGTATAATCCTACTTTATCGCATGGTGCA
>JAEUOD010000097.1 GCA_016791065.1 Dechloromonas sp.
GAAGATCATCTTCGCCGTGCCCGGCATGATCCTCGCCACGCTGTTCATCACCTTTCCCTTCATTGCCCGCGAACTGATCCCGCTCATGCAGTCGCAGGGCAAGGACGAGGAAGAGGCGGCGGTGTCGCTCGGCGCCTCCGGGTGGCAGATGTTCTGGCGTGTCACGTTGCCAAACATCAAGTGGGGCCTGCTCTACGGCGTGATCCTGTCGAACGCCCGGGCGATGGGTGAATTCGGCGCCGTCTCGGTAGTCTCCGGCCACATCCGTGGCGAGACCAATACCCTGCCGCTGCACGTCGAAATCCTCTACAACGAATACAACGCCATCGGCGCCTTCGCCGCCGCTTCCATTCTCGCCCTGCTGGCGCTCGTCACGCTGGTCGCCAAGACCGTCGTCGAGTGGCGCATGAAGAAGGAGACCGAAATGCTGAATACCGTGCTGGCGCCGGAGAAAACCTGATGTCCATCGAAATCCGCAACATTTCCAAGCGCTTCGGCAATTTCGTCGCGCTCGACAACATCAACCTCGACATCCCGACCGGTGAGCTGGTCGCCCTGCTTGGCCCATCCGGCTGCGGCAAGACGACGCTGCTGCGCATCATTGCCGGGATGGAAACACCCGATGCCGGCGAGGTGCTGTTCTCCGGCGCCGAGGCGACCCACCTGCATGCCCGCGAGCGCAACGTCGGTTTCGTCTTCCAGCATTACGCGCTGTTCCGCCACATGACGGTCTTCGAGAACGTCGCTTTCGGCTTGCGCGTCAAACCGCGCAAGGAGCGCCCATCCGACGCCGAGATCAAGCGCCGGGTCATGGAGCTGCTCGGCCTCGTTCAACTCGATTGGCTGGCCGACCGCTACCCGTCGCAACTGTCCGGCGGCCAGCGCCAGCGCATCGCGCTGGCCCGTGCCCTGGCCGTCGAACCCAAGGTGCTGCTGCTCGACGAGCCGTTCGGCGCGCTCGATACCAAGGTGCGCAAGGAACTGCGCCGCTGGCTGCGTCGCCTGCACGATGACATGCACATCTCGTCGGTGTTCGTCACCCACGACCAGGAAGAGGCGCTCGAAGTGGCCGACCGGGTGGTGGTCATGAACCACGGCCGGATCGAGCAGATCGGCTCGCCCGACGAGGTTTATTCGAGCCCGGCCTCGCCCTTCGTCTATCAGTTCCTCGGCAACGTGAACGTTTTCCACAGTCGGCAGCAGGGCGCCTACGCCGAAGTCGAGCGCGGCGAGGCCGCCGAGAAGGCGACCGCCTTTGTCCGGCCGCACGATATCGACATCCTGCATCAGGCGGTCGAGGGCGGCTTGCAGGCGAGCGTGGCGCACGTCCATCCGATCGGTCCGGTGGTGCGCGTCGAGTTGCAGCACCAGAGCGAAATCGTCGAGGTCGAGTTGTCGCGCGAACGGCACGAGGCGCTGCAATTGGCGGTGGGGCAGATCGTCTGGTTCAGGCCGCGCCAGATGAAGGTTTTCGGCGCTGACGCACAACCTCGGACGGCCCCGGAGAAGCAGGCCTTCCTGTTCTGAGCGGGGCGAAACGAGGCGGTCGGGGGCGGGTGGTATAATCGGCCCCCACTTCGCGCCTCCCAGCCCACATCGGTGATTTTTACCCTCGGCATCAACCATCACTCCGCGCCGCTCGCCATTCGCGAGCGCGTGGCGTTCAACGCCGAAAAGCTGCACCAGGCGCTGGCCGACCTGACGCGGACGCGACCGGTCAAGGAAGTGGCAATTCTCTCGACCTGCAACCGTACCGAGATCTACTGCGCTGCCGAAACGCCGGACGTGGTCATCGACTGGCTGACCCAGTACCATCAGGTCGCTCACGGCGATCTGGCGCCCTATCTCTATACCCACGATCAGCCCGAAACCATCCGCCACGCCTTCCGCGTCGCCAGCGGCCTCGATTCGATGGTCATCGGCGAGCCGCAAATCCTTGGCCAGATGAAGGATGCGGTGCGCGTCGCCGAGGAGAGCGGGACGCTCGGCACGCAACTGCACAAGCTTTTCCAGCGGTCCTTCTCGGTCGCCAAGGAGGTGCGCAGCACGACGGCGATTGGCGCCAACATCGTTTCGATGGCGGCGGCCGGCGTGCATCTGGCCGAGCGCATCTTCGAGTCGATCGACAGCCAGCGCGTGCTCTTCATCGGTGCCGGTGAAATGATCGAACTGTGTGCTGCGCATTTCTGCGCCCGCCAGCCGAAACAGGTCACCGTCGCCAACCGCACGATCGAGCGTGGCCGGCTGCTGGCCGAGCGTTTCAACGGCGCAGCCATCCGCCTCGATGACCTGGGCGACCATTTGCCCCACCACGACATCGTCGTCTCCTGTACCGCGAGTCCGCTCCCCATCATCGGCCTCGGTATGGTCGAGCGGGCGGTCAAGGCGCGCCGCCATCGGCCGATATTCATGGTCGACCTGGCGGTGCCGCGCGATATCGAGGAAGAGGTAGGAGAGCTCGACGACGTCTTCCTCTACACCGTGGACGATCTGGCGCAGGTCGTCGAAAGCGGCCTGGAGTCGCGCCAGGCTGCCGTGGTCGAGGCCGAAGGCATCATCGCCGGCCGGGTTCAGGAATTTCTCGGCTGGCTGGCGTCACGCGAGACGGTGCCGGTCATTCGCTCGCTGCGCGACTCGGCCGAACGCATGCGTCGGCATGAGGTCGAGCACGCGATGAAATTGCTGGCCAAGGGCGAGGCGCCGGAGAAGGTGCTCGAGCACCTGTCACACCGGCTGACCAACAAGCTGCTGCATGCCCCGACCCAGGCGCTCAATCTTGCCGAGGGCGAGGAGCGCAGCGAACTCCAGTCGGCCGCCAGCCGGCTGTTTCATCTCCATTCGACTGACTGATTCTCTGCCCGCATGGCGCCCCTCGAGGGCCTTGCTGGCGCGCTGGGTTCAGGCCCGGGCGGCCTTGCGCGCCAGCAGGACGCGGTTGCGGCCCCGGCGCTTGGCTTCAAGCAGGGCGTGGTCGGCGGCCTCGATCAGCTCAGAGGCGCTGGCGTAACCGGGCAGGGTCGCCAGGCCGCAACTGAAAGTGGCTTGCACGCTGCCGTTGACGTGGGTGTGGGGCAGCGCCGAGAAGTCCTCGCGAATCCGGTTGAATAGCGCGATGGCGCGCTCAATCTTGCTTTCCGGCAGGGCGACGATAAATTCCTCGCCGCCGTAGCGGCCGATCAGGTCGCTGTTGCGCAGGCGGCCGCGCAGCAGCCAGGCCAGGCTGCGGATGACCTGGTCGCCGACAGGGTGGCCGTAGTTGTCGTTGATCGACTTGAAGTGGTCGATGTCGATCATGGCGACAACCAGGTCGCCGTGGGGCTGGGCATCGTTGAGCAACTGACCGAGCTGCATCTTGGCTGTCGAGTGGTTGAGCAGGCCGGTCAGACTGTCATGCCGCCCCGAGTAAAGCATTTCCCGGTAACGCTGAATCTTGGTCCGGACCACCGAGGCGAGGATGATCGGATTGATCGGCTTGGTCAGGAACTGGTCGCCGCCCAGGCGCAGGGCTTCGACCTGCTGCGCGATATCGGTTTCACTCGACAGGTAGATGACCGGCAGGGCGTGGTATTCCGGAATCTGGCGCAGGGCGCTGGTCGCTTCGACGCCGGTACAGAAGGGCATGTACATGTCCATCAGGATGGCGTCCGGACGGGACTCGGCGGCGGCTTCGAGCAGCTTGCGCGGATCGTTGATAGCCCGGCTTTCGATGCCATGCTGGGTCAGGGCGCGCTGGATGACAGCGGTAGCGCTGGCCGAGTCCTCGACGACAAGCACGCGGTGTGCTTCCTCCTCGTCTTTCTGGACCAGGTCGAGAATGCGCGGCAGGACGCCGTTGTTCCGGTTGCCGGCCGGGATGCAGGCGTCGGCACCGGCACGTTCGAGCAGGACAATGCTCTGCAGGTTGGACGGCACCGACAGGCAGAAGAAATAGCTGGTCGGGAAGCGCGTGCGCAGCCCCATGATGCTGGCCACGTCGCTCGGCGGATAGGCGCAGCCTTCGATATCGGGAATGAAGAGGACGGCGAGGGGCGGTTCCTCGGATTTCGGCGTGCCATCCCAGCGCATGCTCTCCGGGATGAAGCCGAAGAAACTGAGTTGTTCGGAAAGCGAGATGCTCCAGGGGTGGCTAGCACGCGACACGATGAGGATGCGGCGCGGCCGGTTCCAACTATCCTCGGCGTTTTCGGCGAAGTCCGAATGGCGCCGGCTGGGCAGGCCGCTCGGCTCCTGGCGCCGCAGCTCGGCCAGGATGACGCCGAGCTTGCGTTCGAGCGCGTTGGCCTGATCGATCGGTACCGGATGCATGTCCTGGTCGCCGAACAGGGCGAGCGCGGCATTTTCCAACTCCTGGCAGGCACGGACCAGCCCCGGCAGATGCTGCCGGTTGAGTTGCTCGGTCAGACCGTTGAGCGACACCGTGAATTCGACGAAGAGATCGAAATCTCCCTGCGCCCGATAATTCTTCCAGCGTCCCTCGAGGGTTTCCGCCAAGGCGACGACAGATTGATAGACGTGGGCCATTGGGTCTGCTTTTGGGAGGAAGTGATTATGCGATTTGGGATGTCGGAAGGCAACCGCCATCCATCGCCGACCAGTGGTTTTCTCGGGTACCATATCGACCCCTTGGACTATTTGACTGGCCGTCCTCCGAAATGAAATCGAGCATACGCAAAAAACTCGACCTGCTGGTCGATCGCCTCGACGAGATCGACCGCATGCTGGCGGCGCCGGATACCGCCGGCAACATGGACCAGTTCCGCAAGCTGTCGCGCGAGCGGGCCGAACTCGAGCCCGTGGTCGAACAATT
>JAEUOD010000104.1 GCA_016791065.1 Dechloromonas sp.
TTCATCAGCATCAGGCAGCTTTCTGCATCGGGGCAGCCTTGATTTCGACGACCGGATACTTCCACTTCCAGTTGTCGATGTTTTCCCCGACCGGCTCCATGCTGATGCATTCAACCGGGCACGGAGGCAGGCAGAGTTCGCAGCCGGTACAGAGCGGCGCGATGATGGTGTGCATCTGCTTGGCGGCGCCGACGATGGCGTCGACCGGACAGGCCTGGATGCACAGTGTGCAGCCGATGCAGGTCTGTTCGTCGATGAGCGCGACCTGCTTGGGCTTTTCCTCGGCTTCGAGTTCCTTGACTTCGCGACCGAGCAGGTCGGCCAGCTTTTGCACGCCTTCCATGCCGCCGGGCGGGCAGAGATTGATGTCGACCTCGCCCTTGGCGATCGCCTCGGCGTAGGGCTTGCAACCCGGGAAGCCGCACTGGCCGCACTGGGTCTGGGGCAGGATGCCTTCGATTTTCTCGACCAGCGGGTCACCCTCGACCTTGAACTTGATCGCGGCGTAGCCGAGCGCGGCGCCGAGCACGACGGCGCCGAGGGCCATGATGGCAATGGCGAGGAGTATGTCCATTATTGGTACTTGTCGAGGCCGGCGAAGCCCATGAAGGCGAGGGCCATCAGGCCGGCGGTCACCATGGCGATGGCGGCGCCCTTGAAATGCACCGGCACGTCGGCGCCTTCGACGCGCTCGCGGATGCCGGCGAAGAGGATCAGCACCAGCGAGAAACCGACGGCGCTGCCGGCGCCGAAGAGCAGCGACTCGACGAAGTTGTGGCCGTTCGAAATGTTGAGCAGCGGCACGCCGAGCACGGCACAGTTGGTGGTGATCAGCGGCAGGTAGATGCCCAGCGTCTGTTGCAGCGTCGGCGAGGTCTTGGCGATGACCATTTCAGTCAGTTGCACGATGGCCGCGATGGTGACGATGAAGGACAGCGTGCGCAGGTATTCCAGCCCGAAAGGCATGAGCAGGAAATGGTCGATGATGTAGCTCGCCCCGGTCGCCATGGTCAGCACGAAAGTGGTCGCGGCGCCCATGCCGTAGGCGGTTTCCAGTTTCTTGGAGACGCCCATGAAGGGGCAGAGGCCGAGAATCTTCACCAGCACGACGTTATTGACGAGAACGGCGCCGACGAGGATGAATAGGTAGTGGCTCATGGGATAGACAAGCGTGAAGGCTGCATTATCCGGCTTTGCAGGATGCCGGACAACCGCGCGCCGCTTATGGGTTTATATGTTTTTCCGCAGGATGATCGCCAGTTTTGCCGCCACTTCGCTGACCAGATCGGGGCCGCGATAGATGAAGCCGCTATAAACCTGGACCAGGCTGGCGCCGGCGGCGATCTTGGCCGCCGCATCGTCACCGCTCAGAATGCCGCCAACGCCGATGATCGGCACTTCCCCGGCCAATGCTGTCGATAGCTTGCCCAGCACTTCGGTGGATTTTTTGAAGACCGGTGCTCCGGAAAGACCGCCGGTTTCCTGGCCGTTCGGCAGGTTCTCGACGCCTTCGCGCGACAGTGTGGTGTTGGTGGCGATCACGCCGTCGAAACGGTGACGGCGCAGTGCGTCGGCGATGGCGGCGATTTGCGTGTCGTCGAGATCGGGCGCGATCTTCAGCGTCATCGGCACGTATTTGCCGTGCTGATCAGCCAGTTGCAGTTGCTTTGCCTTCAACTGCGAGAGCAGGTCGTCGAGCGCCTCGTCCTTTTGTAGTTCGCGCAGGTTCTTCGTGTTCGGCGACGAAATATTGACGGTGATGTAGCTGGCGTCGTTGTAAACCTTGTCGAGGCAAATCAGGTAATCGTCGGCTGCCTTTTCGATCGGTGTCGTCGCATTCTTGCCGATATTGATGCCGAGGATGCCGCCCTTTTTCGGGAATTCGGCAGCGCGGACATTGGCCAGTAAACGGTCGACGCCAGCGTTGTTGAAACCCATGCGGTTGATGATGCCCTGTGCTTCCGGAATGCGGAACATGCGCGGCTTCGGGTTGCCATCCTGCGGGCGCGGCGTGATGGTGCCGATTTCGATGAAGCCGAAACCGAGCTTGGCCAGGCCGTCGATGTGGTCGCCGTTCTTGTCCAGGCCGGCGGCCAGACCGACCGGATTCGGGAAGCGCAGACCCATGACCTCGACCGGGCAGGCGGTGACGGGCTTGGCGACGAGACTGGAAAAGCCGCTGGCGGCCAGGAAGGAGAGGCCGCTCATGCCGATGCCGTGGGCGGTTTCGGCATCGAGGGCGAAAAGTGCTTTGCGGAAAAGAGGATAGAGCATGATGGGGCGGCATTTTACCGCATTGCAGCATGGATGCCTTGACTTGCGGCGGCTCAGCCTGCCGAATTCAGTCCGCGATCGGTCAACGCCAGGTGTTGCCGGTACTGCTTCTTCAGCCGGTAGAGCTGGGCCGGCCGATGCGCCTTGCCGGTTTCGAGTTGGCCTTCGATTGCCTCGAGGATGTCCAGCTCTTCGATCTTGCGGCGGAAGCTGACCTTGTTGATCGGTTCGCCGAGGATGGCTTCGTAGACGCCCTGCAGGCGGGGCAGGGTGAAGGTCTCGCCACACAGGTGCACCGGTAGCGACGAATAGCTGCTTTTGTTGCGCACGCGTTGCAGGGCGGCTTCGACGATGCGGGGGTGATCGAAGGGCAGGCCCTGCAGCTGATCGACCGGTCGCAGCACGACTTCTGGGCGGCTTTCGTGGTCGATCAGGCGGCTCGGGACTAGCGCGTAGTAGGCCACCGAGAGCGACCAGCCGCGCGGGTCGCGGCCCGGGCCGGAGAAAGTTTCGAGCTGTTCGAGGTAGGCGCTGCCGATCCCGGTTTTCTCGCGCAGCGTGCGCAGGGCGGCATCGCGCGTGTCACTGTCCTCTTCGGCATGGATGTAGCCGCCGGGCAGGGCGAGCACGCCGGCGAAGGGCGCATGCTCGCGCTTGAGGAGGGCGAGGTGGAGGCTGGCGTCGTGCAGGGTGAGCAGCACGACATCGACCGTGCAGATGATGGGTGACATGCGGTAGGCCGGGTTTGAGTTTGCTAATTAGGATAGCAGTTAATCGAACATCAAGGCTTGCTCCGAAAGATGGTTTCGATATTTGGATAAATCTCTACGTCACTTAGTTGCATTATTAAACTAAGTGACGTAGAGTGCAGTCATACCTGCAGCGTGCAGGAGTCAGCGACAGGAGGCCGATCATGGCGAAGCAACGCATTCATCTGGTGATCATCGACCCGCAGAACGATTTCTGTGATCTTCCGGAAACGCATCGGCCGATGGCGTCGGATGGCAGCCGGCTGACGCCCTCCCTGTCGGTGCCGGGTGCGCATGCCGACCTGCAGCGCGTCGCCGGCCTGATCGAACGGGGCGGTGCCGGCCTCTCGGCCATCACCGTGACGCTCGATGCCCACCAGCGGCTCGACATCGCTCACCCCGGCTTCTGGCGGCAGGGTGACGGTTCGCCGGTCGGCGCCTTCACGCCGATAACGGCGGCTGATGTGCGGGCCGGTCGCTACCGGCCGCGCGACGCAGCCGCGATGCAGCGCGTCCTGGCCTACCTCGATGCGCTCGAAGCGGCAGCTCGCTACACCCACATGGTCTGGCCGGTGCACTGCGAGATCGGCTCCTGGGGGCAGGCTGTCCACGCCGATTTGCGGCGTGCCTACAACGCCTGGGAAGAGGCGTACGGCATCGGTGTCGCCAAGGTGCTCAAGGGCGACAATCCGTGGACCGAGCACTTCAGCGCCATCCAGGCCGAAGTGCCGCAGGCAGATGATGCTGGTACCCAGGCCAACCGGGCCTTGCTGGACGAATTGCGCGCCGCCGACCTTGTGCTGCTCTGCGGTGAGGCGGGCAGCCACTGCGTCAAGGCGACGACCGAACACATCGCCGCCGATTTTCCGGCTGCCGAGCGCGGCAAGCTCGTTCTGCTGACCGACTGCATGAGCCCGGTCGGCGGCTTCGAAGCGCAGCAGGGAGCATTCATCGACGCCATGCGGGCATCGGGGCTGCGCACGGCGACGGCGGCGGAGATGTTGCCGGTAATGCAGGCCAATGCGACAACATGAGTCGAACGAAGGAGTGACGGACATGAAACAAAACAACCAGGCGCCCGTCGTGCGCAGCCTGCTGGAAAACGATCTCTACAAATTCACCATGTGGCAGGCGCTGCTGCACAGCCATCCCGGCGCCCAGGCCGAATACGCCTTCGTTTGCCGCAACCGGCCGGCCTACCCGCTGGCCGAGCTCAAGGCCGATGTCGAGGCCGAACTGGAACGCCTGTGCGCGCTCAGCTTCCGCCAGGACGAGCTGGATTACCTGCGCAGCCTGCGTTTCATCAAGAGCGATTTCGTCGATTTCCTTTCGGTTTTCCGTTTCCAGCAGCGTTTCATCGAGGTCAGCACGGAAGGCGAGCAACTGCGCATTGTCGCCAGGGGGCCGCTGGTGCATGTCATGGCCTTCGAGATTTTCGTGCTCTACATCGTCAACGAACTCTATTACCGCCGCCTGCCGGGCGACGCCGAGGTGCTCGAAGAAATGCGGGCGCGCCTCGCCGCCAAGATCGATCTGCTGCGCACCGCCGGCGAATTGCTGAGTGGCGACGACGCGCATTTCACCTTCGTCGATTTCGGCCTGCGCCGCCGCTATTCCGGCGCCTGGCAGGCCGAGGTGGTCGGGCGCCTGGCCGAGGCCGTGCCCGAGCACTTCAAGGGCACCTCGAACGTGCTGCTGGCCAAGGAATTCGGGCTGATCCCGATCGGCACCATGGCGCACGAATACCTGCAGGCCTTCCAGGCTTTCGGCTTCCGCCTGCGCGATTTCCAGAAGTCCTCGCTCGAAGCCTGGGTGCAGGAATTCCGCGGCGACCTCGGCATCGCGCTGACCGACGTGGTCGGCATGGACGCCTTCCTGGCCGATTTCGACCTCTATTTCGCCAAGCTCTTCGATGGCCTGCGCCACGATTCGGGCGATCCGGTCGTCTGGGCCGAGAAGGCCATCGCGCACTATCGCAAGCTCAACATCGACCCGCTGACCAAGCGCCTGGTCTTTTCGGACGGTCTCGACCTGCCGCGTTCGATCGCGCTTTTCCAGCGTTTTCGCGGCCGTATCCAGACCTCCTACGGCATCGGCACCAACCTCTCGAACGACACGCCGCACCAGGCCCTGAACATCGTCATGAAGATGACCTCGTGCAACGGCCAGCCGGTCGCCAAGCTCTCCGATTCGCCGGGCAAGACGCTGTGCGACGACCAGACCTTCCTGGCCTATTTGCGGCAGGTTTTCAATCATCCCGAGGTGACGTCATGAGCGCGCTACGCATCACCCTGGCGCAAATCAACCCGACCCTGGGCGATCTTGGCGGCAACATCGGCCTGATGCGGCAGGCGGCGGCGAAGGCGGCGCAGCAGGAGGCGGCGATCGTCGTCTTCCCGGAGTTGTCGTTGACCGGCTATTTGCCAGGCGACCTGCTCGATGAGGACGATTTCCTCATCCGCTGCGCCGATGCCCTGGCCGAACTGCAAGCCGCAACGCGCCAGACGCCGGGCCTGTGCTGGGTGGTCGGCGCTCCGATGCCACGCCGCGGGCCGGGCAAGGCGCTGGAGAACAGCCTGCTCGTGCTGCGTGATGGCGAGATCGTCCTGCGTTACGCCAAGCAACTGCTGCCGACCTACAACATCTTCGACGAGCGGCGCTATTTCGAGCCGGGGCCGGACGTCGCCCGCGTCCTGCGGGTCGGCGAGGCGCGGGTCGGTTTCCTGATCTGCGAGGATGGCTGGAACGACGCCGGCGACGACTACGCGGTCAATCCCTTCCTGCGTCTGGCCGATGCGGCGCCCGATCTGGTCGTTGCGATCAACGCCAGCCCGTCCAGCCTGGGCAAGCGCGAGCAGCGCCACGCGCTGTTCACGGCAGCCAGCCAGCGCCATGGCCTGCCGCTGGTCTACGTCAATCAGGTCGGCGGGCACGACCAGTTGGTGTTCGACGGCGCTTCGTTCGCGGTGACGCCTGCGGATGGCGTGGTCTTCGAGGCGACGCGCTTCGCCGAGGCGGTGGTCACCTTGCAATGGCGCGACGGCCAGTTCCTGACCGCCGATGGCGTGGTGCCGCCGCCGGTGCCGGCCGAAGGCCTGCCGGTCATGGCCTTCTATCGCCGGCAGATCGTGCTCGGCCTGCGCGACTACGCGCGACGCTGCGGTTTTCGCCAGGCCGTGGTCGGCTGTTCAGGCGGCATCGACAGCGCGCTCACCCTGGCCCTGGCCGTTGAGGCGCTCGGTGCCGCCAACGTCGTCGCCATCGGCATGCCGTCGCGCTACTCGAGCGCCGGCAGCGTGGACGATTCGGTCATGCTCTGCCGCAACCTCGGCATTGACCTGCACATCCACCCGATCGGCGAGATCGTCGCCGCCTGCGAGCAGGGCTTTGCCGCCAGTTTTGGCGAAACGCTACAGGGGCTGGCCGCGGAAAACCTGCAGGCGCGGGTGCGCGGCATGGTGCTCATGGCCTATTCCAACAGCCACGGCCACCTGCTGCTGACCACCGGCAACAAGAGCGAGATCTCGGTCGGCTACTGCACGCTCTACGGAGATACCAACGGCGGCCTCGGGCTGATCGGCGATCTCTACAAGACCGACGTCTTCGCCCTGAGCCGTCATATCAACGCCAGCGCCGGGCGCGAACTGATTCCGGCCGCGATCATCGACAAGGAACCCTCGGCCGAACTGGCGCCGGGGCAGCGCGACAGCGACAGCCTGCCGCCTTACCCGGTGCTCGACAACATCCTCAAGCGCCTGATCGAGGGGCCGCGCCTGAGCGGCAGCGAATGGAGCGAAGTCGAGCGTACCCACGCCGACCTGAGCGCCAGCGCCCGGGGACGGGCCCTGATCGCGCGGGTCCGCCAGTTGGTCGATCGCAATGAATACAAACGCCGCCAAGCCCCGCCCATCCTGCATTTGCGGGCCCGGGCCTTCGGCAGCGGCCGGCAGATGCCGATCGCGGCGCATTACGAGCGGGGAGACAAAGCATGAGCCATGAATTCGATGTCGCGGTTCTGATCGGCCGTTTCCAGCCCTTCCACAACGGCCATGCCGCCTTGCTGGCGACGGCACTGGACAAGGCAGCCGAAGTCGTCGTCGTGCTCGGTTCGGCGCATGCCGCGCGTAATGCCCGCAATCCGTTCACCTGGGAGGAGCGGGCGGCGATGATCGGCGCCTCGCTTAACGAGGCGCAGCGCGAGCGCGTGTCTTTCCTGCCGCAACGCGATTGCTACGACGACCGGCGCTGGGCCGCCGCGGTGGCCGCGGCAGTCGGCCAGGCCGTGGCGCCCGGCGCGCGTGTCGCGCTGATCGGCCATCTCAAGGATGCGTCGAGCGATTACCTGAAGCGCTTTCCCGGCTGGTCATTCATTCCCGTACACCAGCAGGGCGAGATCGATGCCACGGCACTGCGCCGCATTTTTTTCGAGGGTGAGGAAACAGCGGCCGGCAAGGCTGCGACGCAAGCCCTGCTCGGCGGTTTGGTGCCGCCGGCCGTCTTGCACTACCTGCTGGGCTGGGCCGGCCTGGCGCCTTACGCGCTGCTGCGCGCCGAACATGCGGCGATCGAGGAAAGCCGGCGCATCTGGGGCAGTGGTCCGTTCATCACGGTCGATGCGGTAGTGACGGCCGCCGGGCATGTCTTGCTCGTCGAACGGGGCCGGGCACCGGGCAAGGGCTTGTGGGCGCTGCCCGGCGGTTTTCTCGACGGCCGCGAGCGGGTCGTGCAGGGCGCGATCCGCGAGCTCCGCGAGGAAACCGGCTTCGCCTTGCTCGATGCCGAACTGGAGGGCGCCTTGAAGGGCGTCGCCGTATTCGATCACCCGGACCGCAGCGCGCGCGGCCGGACCATCACCCATGCCCACTACTTCGCGCTCGAATGCAGTCGGCTACCCGAGGTCGCCGGCGCCGACGACGCGGCAAGTGCCTTCTGGCTGCCGATCGGCGAACTGGCAGCCAACGAGTCGCGGTTGTTCGAGGACCATTTCAATATCCTCGACCACTTTCTCGGGCTTGGCGGGCCGGAGACCTAAACGCCGGCCAGCAGCCGCGCCGCATGTAGCGCCGCCATTCCGGCAATGAACGGCAACCAGGGATTGCGCCAGAGCAGAGTGGCGGTTACTGCCGCGATGGCGGCGGCCAGCTTGGGATTGAACGGCGCCAGTTCGCCGCCGACCAGCAGCACGTCGGGTACCACGATGGCGGCCAGGGCGGCGGCCGGGGCGTAGCGCAGGGCGCGCTGCAGGGCGCCAGGCAGGGTGACGCGGTTGCCGAGCACGATGAAACTGCCGCGCGGCAGCAAGGTGCACAGGCCGAGCAGGATGAAGATGATCCACAGCGAAGCGTCGTAGGTCATGTTGGCTTGCTCCGGTGTTCCCAGTGCTCGGCCGCGAAGCCGGCCGCAATACCGGCGACGATGCCGGCCACCACGCCGAGGCGCAGCGGCATATTGCGCAACAGTGTCGCGCTCAGACCGCCGACCACGGCAGCGAGCAGCATCGGCCGGACCTTGGCCATCGGCACGAGGAGCACGATCAGGGCGATGGTCGCCATGAATTCGAGGGACCACTGCTTGGGCAGGATGCCCGAGGCGAAGACGCCGATCAGTGCGAATCCCTGCCAGAGCACCCAGGACCAGACGGCGGGAGCGAGGTAGTAGCCGAGGCGCCAGCGCGGGTCGTCGACCGTCAGCATCTTGTCGAGGCATACAGCGAAAACGCCGTCGGTAAGCAGGAAACCGGATACCCAGCGGGCGGGCATCGGCACGCCCCGGAAGCCGGGTGCGATGGCGGCGCTGAAGATGACGAAACGCAGGTTGAGCGCCAGGGCGGTGGTCAGGATCAGCCAGAGCGGTGCCTCGGCGGCGATCAGGGGAAGAGTGCCCAGTTGGGCGGTGCCGGCGAAGACCAGCACGTTCATGCCCATCGCCTGCAAGGGGGTAAAGCCGACGCCGGCCATCGCCATGCCCATGACCAGCGCCCAGGGAACGAGGCCGACCGAGAGCGGCAGAAAAACGGTGAAGCCCTCGCGGGCGCCGGACCAGAAAGTTGAATGCACGTGAACCATTCAGGAAAGCAAAGGTTGCAGAGCATACCGTTCGCCACCGCCCCCTCCAAGACTCGCCTAATCTTTGCGGCTGACGCACAATAACTGCCAGGCGACGAATTCTCGGAGGAGACCGGAATGCGCGTACCTGTTACTGCCTGGCCGGGCGGGATGCTGCTGGCAGCATTGATCCTGAGCGGGTGTGCCGGTTATGGCGGCCATGGCCTGAAGCCTGGCATCGCCAATCTCGATGAGGTGGTGGCGACCATGGGCCAGCCGGCGCTGCGCTGGCAGGAGCCCGATGGCCGCCTCCAGTTGGCTTATCCGCGCGTTCCGGACGGGCCTTACACCTTCATGGTTCATATCGCGCCCGATGGTCGTCTCGAAAAAATCGAGAATGTCCTGGTGACCCGGCATTTCGCCCGCATCGTCGCCGGCAAGAGCGATCAGGCCGCCGTGCTCCGTGTCCTCGGGCCGCCAGTGCCTCAATGGACGACCTATTTCGGGGCGCGCAACGAACTGGTCTGGGAATGGCCGTTCTGCGATGATTTTAATTTGCTCGCCCGCTTCAACGTTTTGTTCGACAACGCCACGGGTATCGTGCGCAGCACCCAGCAGCGCCAGGATTTGCGGGGCCGCGACGGAATCGCACCCTACTGCGCCAAGGCCGACTGATGAGTGCCGCCACGCCCGCCAAGCGCTATGTCCTGGCGCTCGACCAGGGGACGACGAGTTCCCGGGCCATCCTGTTCGACCACGCCGGGCAGGTTTGCGGCATCGCACAGCAAACCTTTGCCCAGTACTACCCGGAGCCGGGCTGGGTCGAGCAGGATGCCGCGGAAATCTGGCAGAGTCAGTTGGCCGTGGCGCGTGCCGTGCTGCGCGACAACGGCGTGACGGCCAACGAGATCGCGGCGCTGGGCATCGCCAACCAGCGGGAAACGACCCTGCTCTGGGATCGCCGGACCGGCGAGGCGCTCGCGCCCGCCATCGTCTGGCAGGACCGGCGCACGGCGCCCCATTGTGCGTTGCTTAGTGAAGCCAGTTATGCGCCTCTGTTCGAGCAGCGGACCGGTCTGCGCCTCGACCCATATTTCTCGGGCACCAAGCTGGCCTGGCTGCTTGACCATGTGCCGGGGGCACGCCAGCGGGCCGAACGCGGTGAACTGGCTTTCGGTACGGTCGATACCTGGCTGGCGTGGAAACTGACTGGCGGTCGGGCGCATGTCACCGATCACTCGAATGCGTCGCGCACGCTGCTGTTCGATATCCAGCGTGGCTGCTGGGACGAGGAATTGCTGGCCATCCTGAATATCCCGGCCTGCCTGCTGCCGGGGGTTGTCGACAGTAGCGGTATCGTCGCCGAAGTCGATGCCGAACTCTTCGGCACCGGAATTCCGCTGGCCGGTCTGGCCGGCGATCAGCAGGCGGCGACCTTTGGCCAAGTCTGCCTGCAACCCGGCATGGCGAAGAATACCTACGGCACCGGCTGCTTCCTGTTGATGAATGCCGGACATCAGGCGGTGACTTCCCGGCATCGCCTGCTCGGGACCGTCGGCTGGCGTTACGGCGGAGAAACCACCTACCTGCTCGAAGGCAGTGTTTTCATGGGCGGGGCGACCGTGCAATGGCTGCGTGACGGACTTGGCTTGGTGGCCAGCGCCGCCGAGATTGAGACCCTGGCCGCCTCGGTGCCCGACAGCGGCGGCGTCTATCTGGTACCCGCCCATACCGGTCTCGGCGCGCCCTACTGGGACCCCTATGCGCGGGGTGCCCTGCTCGGCCTGAGCCGCGGCAGCAATCGTGCCCACATTGCCCGTGCCGCGCTCGAGGCCATCGCCTTCCAGAGTGCCGAGGTGCTGGTCGCCATGGAGCAGGATGCCGGTCGGCAGCTGGCCGAACTGCGCGTCGATGGCGGGGCGGCGGCGAACGACCTGCTGTTGCAGATTCAGGCCGATCTGCTCGGGGTACCGGTGGTCCGTCCGCAGGTCACCGAAACCACGGCCCTCGGCGCCGCCTTCCTGGCCGGGCTGGCGGTCGGTTTCTGGCAGGACGAGGCCGAATTGGCCGCGCTCTGGCGCATCGATCGGCGCTTCGAGCCGACGAGTACACCGGATTGGCGGGCCGATGCCTTGGCCGACTGGCGGCGTGCAGTCGGGCGCGCTCTGCACTGGGCTGTCGCACCATGACTAGCCCGACGCGCGCCGAACTGCTCGACCGTTTGCGTTATGGCAAGGTATGGGACGTCGTGATCGTCGGCGGCGGCGCCAGCGGCCTCGGTGCGGCCGTGGATGCAGCGGCGCGCGGCTATTCGACTTTGCTTCTGGAGCGCGGCGATTACGCCTGCGGCACCTCGTCGCGCAGTACCAAGCTGATCCACGGTGGCGTCCGCTACCTGCGCCAGGGCGATATCGGCCTCGTCCGCCATGCTTTGGCCGAGCGCAATCGCCTGCTCATCAATGCGCCCCATCTGGTGCATCCGCTGCCTTTCATCATTCCGGCGCGCAGTGCCGTGCAGCGCCTTTACTACGGGGCCGGCCTCAGGCTCTACGACCTGCTGGCCGGCGCCAGCAGCCTCCAGGCGTCGCGCCTGCTCGACCGGGGCGAGACCTTGGCCGCGTTGCCCGGGCTCGATCCGCTCGGCGTCGCCGGCGGCGTCCGTTACTGGGATGCCCAGTTCGACGATGCCCGGTTGGCTATCGCCCTGATGCGCACGGCCAGCGAATTCGGCGCGATATGCCTCAACTACAGCCCGGTGGAGGGTTTGCTCCAGGCCAATGGGCGAGTCTGCGGCGTCGCCGCCCGCGATGTCGAAAGCGGCGAGAGTTTCGAAATCCAGGCCCGGGTGGTGATCAACGCGACCGGCGTCTATGCCGATGCCGTGCGCCGCTTCGAGCAGCCGGACAGCACGCCCATCCTTTCACCGAGCCAGGGCATTCATCTCGTGCTCGATGCCGACTTCCTGCCCGGCGGCACGGCGCTGATGATTCCCGAAACCGCCGACGGCCGCGTCATGTTCGCCATCCCATGGGAAGGCAGGGTCCTGCTTGGCACGACCGACACGCCGCGTCGCGACCTGCCGGTCGTGCCGCTGCCGTTTGCCGAAGAGATCGATTTTTTACTCGATGCGGCGGGCAAGGTCCTGCTTCGGGCTCCAACGCGGGCCGACATCCGCAGCGCCTTCGCCGGTTTGCGTCCCTTGCTCGATGCCGGACGGGGAGCGCCGGGCGGTACCGCCGCACTGTCGCGCGAACATGCCGTGCTGGTCAGCCAGGCCGGTCTCGTCACCGTGGCTGGCGGCAAATGGACGACCTACCGGCTGATGGCCGAGCAGGTCGTCAACAAGGCGGCAGAAGTCGGCGAGTTGATGACGCTGCCCTGCGCGACCGCGATGCTGCGCCTGGCCGGCGGCGAGCCCGAGGATGCCGAACAATTGTCCCAGCTGCCGGGGCAGGGCATCCGACTGCATCCGGCGTTTGATTTTGACGAGGCGGCTGTCCGCTATGCCTGTCGGTACGAGGCAGCACGTACAGTCGAGGACGTGCTGGCCCGGCGCAGCCGCGCATTGTTCATCGATGCAACTGCCGCGAGAGCGTGTATCGGACGGGTTGGTGAACTGCTCGCCGAGGAGTTGCAGTTGTCCTCTGAGCGACTGGAAGACCTGATTTCCCAGGCGAGAACGAGTTCAAATCAGTTTAGTTGCGCCTGAAGCCAGTAGCGAATTTTCTCCGGCCGCTTCCGGCAAGGCAGCAGCGAGGCCGCGCAACGCCTTTCCGCTCAGTCCAGTTCGATGCGGCGGATAGCCAGGCAAAAATCTCCCGCTTGCCGCTCGCCAATCAGCAGCCCCACTTGCTGCACGCGGGCCGGGTCGAGCGGCGGAGCATCGGCGATCGCCCGCCCGCGCCAGCTTGGCTGCAGGCTCCACCGCGGAATGACGATCTCCTGCCAGATACCGGGCGCACCGACGAAACCGGCCTGATAGCTGATGCCGTCAAAATGCTCGTCCATGCGGGCGGAAAATTTGTAGCGTCGGCCGTCTCCACGCACCATCAGGCGATAGGCCTCGCCATTGACACCCGCCATCGAAAACACGGGCGAACGGACCGAGGCAAAGCCACCCTGGTTGGCCAGTGAAACCTCACCGGCAAAAACAGCCCAGCCATTGCAGTCATGACTTAGCCGGCTGACAGAAAGGCCACCCATTACTGCATCATCGATGGACTGCCAGCCACGAACCGACTCGGGATGATCAAAAATGAATAGGGGGGTACCCATGCCTGGCTCACACCATCACACTGGAAAAAGTTGGCGCTGCTGGCGGACGGTTAGCAAACCAACAGACCGCACAGCTTGCCCGGCTTCGGTCAATGCGTGTAGTCGGGGTTGCGCGTGCCGATCACGATCAACTGGAAGCCGCCCTTGTCCAAGGGAATGGTGTCCTTGTACACGGTCTCCCGGGCATCCTGGCTGCGATAAACCTTGACCTTCCGGTTCTGCAGGCCGGGCTCAATGAATTCCAGTGAGTAAGGCGCGGCCTGGTCGTGGCGCCCGGAGGTAACCGGCTTCGGCGTATACGTGTCGTGAACCAGGAGAGCGTGTTGATGTCCGTCAGGCACCGCATGTTGTGAAGTTGGCAAGTGAGCGTTTGGCTGCATGAGGTCAGTTTGTTGTCCGCCGGGCTTTGGAGGGACAAGCGTCGGCACACTGGGCGCATGCTGGGCAACAGGGGGGATGGCGATGGGCTGCTGAGTGGGCGTCTGCTGTACCGGCTTCGGCGGCACGAGCACTGGCACCTGGTGCGGTGGCAGGACCTGCGGTGGAGTGGCGATGGGCTGCGGGGTCGGTGTCTGCTGTATCGGTTGTGGTGGCACGAGCACCGGCACCTGCTGTGGCGGCAAGACCTGCGGCGGGGTCGCGATAGGCTGCTGGGTCGGCGCCTGTTGCACCGGCTTCGGCGGCACGAGCACCGGCACCTGCTGTGGCGGCAGGACCTGGGGTGGAGTGGCGATGGGTTGCTGGGTCGGCGTCTGCTGCACCGACTTCGGCGGCACGAGCACCGGCACTTGCTGTGGCGGCAGGGCCTGGGGCGGGGTGGCGATGGGCTGCTGAGTGGGCGTCTGCTGCACCGGTTGTGGCGGCACGAGCATCGGCACCTGCTGTGGTGGCAAGACCTGCGGCGGAGTGGCGATGGGCTGCTGGGTCGGTGTCTGCTGTACCGGCTTCGGTGGCACGAGCACAGGCACCTGCTGCGGTGGCAGGACCTGCGGTGGAGTGGCGATGGGTTGCTGGGTCGGCGTCTGTTGCACCGGCTTCGGCGGCACGAGCACCGGCACTTGCTGTGGTGGCAGGGCCTGGGGCGGGGTGGCGATGGGCTGCTGGGTTGGGGTCTGCTGTACCGGCTTCGGTGGCACGAGCACCGGCACTTGCTGTGGTGGCAAGACTTGCGGCGGGGTGGCGATGAGCTGCTGGGTCGGCGTCTGTTGCACCGGCTTCGGCGGTACAAGCACTGGCACCTGCTGCGGCGGAAGCACGGTCGGTGGTGCGACGACCGCTATGGGCTGCGGCGTCGTGGTCGGTTTGTTCGGCAGCGGCGGAACAAGCGGCGGCGTCCGCTGGGGGGGAAGCTGCGAAGGTGGTGCGACGACACCGCTCGGACTGGGTTTTTTCAGGCTTGGCGCCAGAGGGACGAGGGCGACGTTGTGGACATCCGGATGGAGCGCGCCGAGTGGCGTCGTGGTCGTGGTCTGCGGAGGCTGAACGACACTGATGCCTGTCGTGCCGCTCGGGGTCTGGGTGACGCTGCCAGCGCCCTGGTGCTGGCATTGCCAGCTTGAGCTGTGGGCGCAGTTGGCTGCGGCCAGAGCTGTCGACGAGACGGACAGCATGGCCAGCAAAACGCAAATAGTCTTTTGTCGCATGATGACTGTCTCAGAAGTAGCGAACGACCTGAACCCAGGCCCGGAACTTTTCATCCTTGCCATCGCTGGCATTGCCGGTCAGTGGATTGCGCACGAGGTTTTCGCCGAGTTGCCAGCCGATCAGGCCGCGCAACACCCAGGTCCGATCCCAGGTCTGGGTGGCGCCCAGACCGGCCGTCTTCAGGCTGACATGATTGTCCACCTCCGGGTTCCAGGCATTCCAACCATCCCAGGTCGACTTGTGCTGTTGCAGCCAGCCTTGTTGATAAAAAAGGCTGCCATGCAACTGACCGCCCCAGGGCGCAGTGAATTCGCGGCGCACTTCGGCGTGGATTTCCACGGCTTGGTCGCCACCAGCCTCGCCCACGGGGTAGCCGGAAACCGAGGTGCCGCCGCCAAGATAATATTTCTGTGAGTTGCCGAGGTTGGTCGAGGCCAGTTGCCCGGACAGCTTGCCGTAAAGCGACCAGGGGCCGGCGACATGCTGCAGGCGCTGCAGGTTGAAGTTGAAGCGCGTGAACCCGCCTTCGCTTTGCGCGCCGTTGGCGTCGATGCGCTTGAAGCCGTCGTCGCCAGTGATTTCAAGATGGCCGAAGGTGATCGAGGTGTCGAACAACGTGATGCCATTGGCCAGCCAGTCGTGGGTTTCATCGCCGTAAAGCGCGATGGTCGCCGAATTGATCGTGCGCTCGGCGTCGACCGAGAGATCGTTGCGATCGGCCAGGCGCAGGTGCGAGATGTCGGTGCGCAGATTGAGGTTGGTATAGCGCGAGCGGATCAGTGGATGCGTCAGGTAGAGCCGGGCATCGGTCGCGAAGCCGTTCGAGGCGCCGAGGCCCTTGATCGGGTCTGCATCGTAGCGGAAGTAATCGAGGCTGGCGCCGAGGCGGGTGCCTGAGGAGGAAACGGGGCGCAGGTAGGTCAGGTAGGCGTAGTTCGACTTCTCGCCGGAGGTCACGAGACGGGCAACCGCCTGGTCGCCGGCGCCACTCGGACTGTTCAGGTAGAGGGTGGTGCCAAGGCGCTCGCGACCGGTGTATTCGTTGCCGAAATTGTCGAAGTCGATATTGCCCGAGAACAGAGGCTCGTCGTTCATGACGGTACGCAGACGGGCGGTGCCGACCTCCTGGCCGGGATAAAGGACCGATCCGATGGTCACGCCGGGGAGGTCTTCGGCGATCAGCAAGGCCCGCTCCATGTCCGTGCGCAGCAGGGGAGCGTCCGCGTTGAGATGGCGCTCAAGGATGTCGCGGACCACCGCACCATCGACCCGCTTGCCCTTGTTCTCGACCTCAACGCCGCCGCGCTCCAGGTAACCTTCCTCGACATCGAGGCGAATGATTTCACCGAAGGTCTGCGGCGGAATGAAAACCTTGGCCAGGAAGTAGCCGGCGTTCCGGTAGTGGATCTTGAGGGCATTGGCAGCCGCGTGAATCCCGGCGGTGTCGAGGGTTTGCCCGACGTAGGGCTTGAACACCGCGATGAGCTCGTCCTCGGAGAAGCATGTAACGCCATGAAGCTGGAAGCCCGCTACATGCGTCCGGGCTGAACTGGCCTCAACGGCCGCCTTGGAGGGACTGGGTGGTAGCTCGGCGGGGAGCGCGCTGCCCATGCTGCGCGGGGCTTGCAGGCGCTGCCGGGTCTCATCCTGGAAACGGCGGATTTCCGAACCGGCGTCGGCGGCAAGCACTGGACGATGAAGCAATCCGCCAGCGAGCAGGGCGAGGACGAGAAGCGGCAGGGTAGGCTTGAAGGAGACGAAGTTTGGCGACATGGCGTTCTTTTTGTTCGAAGGAAATGGCGATGCCCGGCTACCCGATCAGCCTCCCTGGGTAAATGCCACGCGTGTAACATTGTATCGTTGCTTTTCGGCATGGAAAGCGTGGCGCGTAACAATTGCTAACATCCAGTGCAAGGGCGCAACAGCTAAACTAGCGCCCATGCGAAATCTGCGTTGCCTTGCCTGTTCCCTGCTGTATTTCAGCCTGCCGGCTGCAGCCGGCCTGAACGATCCCTTCGCCACCGAGGCGATGGCACCCCTGCGCCCCTCGCCGCAATTGGCCGCGCGCGTTGGCGAGGCACCCTGTGCGACAGAGATTCCTGGCACCCCGCTGGCCGCCATCGATGCGGTCGACCTGGCGTTGTGCAACAACCCGCAGACCCGCGAGGTGTGGGCGGCGGCGCGGGCGCTGGCGGCGCAGGTCGGGGTGGCGAAGTCGGCCTGGTTGCCCGATCTCGATGGGCGGGTGTCAGGAGGGCGCCTGATTACCGAAACGCGCGATGTCAGCCAGAACAGCGCGGCCTTGACACTTTCCTGGCTGCTGCTCGATTTCGGCCAGCGTTCGGCCAATATCGAGAACGCCAGCCAACTGCTCAATGCCGCCGCGTCGACGCAGAGCGCCACGGTGCAAAGCCTTTTCCTGGCGGCCTTGCAGACTTATTACAACGCCCAGGCGACGCGGGCGGCGGTGATTGCCACCACCGAGGCCGAGCGGGCTGCCCGCGAAAGCTTCGCGGCGGCCGAGGCGCGCTACAACGTTGGGGTCGCCACGCCGGCCGACCGTCTGCTGGCCCAGACCGCCTATTCGCAGGCCACGCTGAATCGCATCAAGGCCGAGGGCGAGGCGCGCAACGCGCTGGGCGCCCTCGCCAATGCCATGGGTTTCGATGCCCAGCAGCGCATTGTCCTGGCCGATATTCCGCAGGCGATGCCGGATGGCAGCTTCCAGAAGGACGTCGATGCCTTGATTGCCGCCGCCCAGGCGCGGCGTCCCGACCTCAAGGCAGCCGAGGCACAGCTCAAGGCGGCCGAAGCCAGCGTCGATCTGGCGCGCGCCCAGGGGCGGCCGACGCTCAGTTTGTCGACTGGGCCGACCTGGCAGGATCTCGGCGGGGTCGTCACCAACGGCGGCAATGTCGGCCTGACGCTCAACGTGCCGATCTTTTCGGGCTTCGAGACGACGTATCGCGTGCGTTCGGCGGCGGCTCAGGCCGAAGTCCGGGCGGCGCAACGCGACCGCATTCGCTCGCAGGTCGCGCTCGATGTCTGGAAGGCCTACCAGAGCCTGAATACGGCCACCCAGAGCCTTAAGACGACCGCCGATCTGGTGGCCAGCGCCGAACAGTCCGAGCGCGTGGCGCTCGGCCGCTACAAGGCCGGCGTCGGTACGGTGCTCGAACTGCTGGCGGCGCAGAGCGCCCTGGCCAACGCCCGCCTGCAGCGCATCCAGGCGGCGCTCGACTGGCATGTTTTCCGCGCCACGCTGGCCCAGGCCATGGGCGCGCTCGATTACACGTTGCTCCAGCCGGCAGCGGAAGGAAGACCATGAAACGCATCAGCAAGATTCTCATCGGCGTTGCCGTCGCAGCCGGCTTGATCGGCGGCGGCATCTGGTACGCCAACCAGCGCGCGGCGCAGGACCCGGAAAAACGCTACAAGCTGGCCAATGTCGAAAAGGGCGAGGTGACACAGACGGTATCGGCCAACGGCACGCTCAATCCGGTCGTCCTGGTCAGTGTCGGTACCCAGGTGTCGGGCACGGTCAGGAAGCTCTACGTCGATTTCAACGACCGCGTCAAAAAAGGCCAGCCGCTGCTCGAACTCGACGATGCCCTGGTTTCGGCCACCGAGCGGCAGAGCGCGGCGAGCGTGGTCAATGCCCAATCGACGCTGGAACTGGCCCGGGCCAACGCCGAGCGCATCAAGCAGTTGTTTGCCCAGGAATACGTCTCGAAGCAGGAGTATGACCAGTCGCGCCAAGCGCTGAAGTCGGCCGAGGCGCAACTGGCCCTGGCCCGTGCCCAGAACGAGCGCGACCGAGCCAACCTCGATTTCACCATCATCCGTTCGCCGGTCGACGGCGTCGTCATCGACCGCGTCGTCGATCTCGGCCAGACGGTGGCGGCAAGCTTCCAGACGCCGACCCTGATCAAGATCGCGCAGGATCTGTCCGAAATGCGCATCGACACGAGCTTTGCCGAAGCCGACATCGGCCTCATCCGCGAAGGCCAGAAGGCCCGCTTCACGGTCGATGCCTTCCCGAGCCGCAGCTTCGTCGGCGAGGTGCAGCAGATTCGCCTCAACCCGACCAACCAGCAGAACGTCGTCACCTACAACGTGCGCATCAATGTCGCCAATCCCGAGCAAATCCTGCTGCCGGGCATGACAGCCTACGTCAATATCGGCGTGCAGAAGCGCGACGATGTCCTGCTCGTACCGAATGCGGCCTTGCGCTTCAAGCCTGCCGATAACGGCGAGAAGAAGCCCGAGGGCGGCCGTAGCGGACCGCCGGCCGGCGCCGGCACGACACCGGGCATGGGCGCCGGGGCCGACGGCAGCGGCGCGAAGGCGGGGGGCGGCAAGGGCAAAAAGCGCGACGGCCAGAGCGGCACGGTCTATGTGCTCGACGGCAGCGAGCTCAAGCCGGTCAGCGTTCAGCTCGGCATCACCGACAACCGCAATACCGAGATCGTCGGCGGCGAGCTGAAGGCGGGCGACCGCGTCGTGACCGGCGAGAACACCAACGGTGCCAAGCCGCCGTCGAGCGTCGGCATGCGGATGTTCTGATGGCCGAGCCTGTGATCCGGGTCGTCGGCCTGGGCAAGTCCTACGAAACCGCGGCCGGGTTGTTTCCGGCGCTCAAGGGCGTCGACCTCGAGATTAGGCCTGGCGAGTACATCGCCATCATGGGGCCGTCCGGTTCGGGCAAATCGACCTTCATGAACCTGCTCGGCTGCCTCGACACGCCGACCGTCGGCGACTACTTCCTGACCGGCGAGAACGTCGCCCACATGGACAAGGACGCCCTCGCCATCCTGCGCAACCGGACGCTGGGCTTCGTCTTCCAGGGCTTCAACCTCTTGCCCCGGATGAGCCTGCAGGACAACGTTGCCCTGCCGCTGGTCTATGCCGGTGTCGACAAGGAGTCGCGTCGCGCTGCCGCGCGCGAAATGCTCGACAAGGTGGGACTCGGCCGCTATGCCGACTCCCTGCCTAACCGCATTTCCGGCGGCCAGCAGCAGCGCGTGGCGATCGCCCGGGCGCTGGTCAACAAGCCGCGCCTGATCCTCGCCGACGAGCCGACCGGCAACCTCGACAGCCACACCAGCGAGGAGATCATGCGCCTGTTCGGCGAACTCAACGCCGAGGGCATCACCATCGTGCTGGTGACGCACGAGCCGGACATCGCGGGGCATGCCAAGCGGCAGGTGAAGTTCCTCGACGGGCAGATCGTCAGCGATCATCTGACCGGAGCCGCGGCATGCTGAAGGCGATGCTCGGCGAAGCCTGGCTGGCGATGGGCGCCAACCGCCTGCGTACGGCGCTGACCATGCTCGGCATGGTGATCGGTGTTGGCGCCGTGGTCATCATGCTGGCCATCGGCCAGGGCGCGCAGTATGCGGTGCAGCAGACGATCAGCACCATGGGCTCCAATCTCTTCATCGTGCTTTCCGGTTCCTTCACCACCGGCGGCGTCCGCAGCGGTTCGGCCGGCGGGCCGACGCTCAACGTCGGCGACGCCGACGCGATTGCCGAACTCGACGGCATTGCCAACGTGGCGCCGACCCATCAGGGCAGCCGGCAACTGGTCTATGGCTCGCAGAACTGGAGCACGCAGGTCATCGGCACGACGCCGGCCTATCTCGAAGCGCGCGCCTGGAACATCGTCAATGGCGCGAGTTTCGGCGATTCCGACGTCCGTTCCTCGACCCGCGTCGCGCTGATCGGCAAGACGGTCGCCCAGAACCTGTTTGGCGACGAGGACCCGGTCGGCAAGACGATGCGCATCCAGCAGAACCCGTTCACCGTGATCGGCGTGCTCGGCAGCAAGGGGCAGAATCTCGACGGCCGCGATCAGGACGACACCGTGATCATTCCGCTCAGTACCGCCCAGCGCAAGGTCTTTGGCACGCCTTTCCTGGGTTCGGTGCGGATGATCATGGTCCAGGCCGACTCGGCGGAGACAATGCAGCGCAGCATGGACAACGTCACCGCCTTGTTGCGCCAGCGCCACCGGTTGCGCGAGGGGATGCCGGACGACTTCTTCATGCGCAACCTCTCGGCCGCTGCCGAATCCGAGGCCGAGACGACGCGCACGATGTCCATCCTGCTCGGCGCCATCGCCTCGATCTCGTTGCTGGTCGGCGGCATCGGCATCATGAATATCATGCTGGTCTCGGTCACCGAGCGGACGCGGGAAATCGGCATCCGCATGGCGATCGGCGCTCGCCAGAGGGACATCCTGACCCAGTTCCTGCTCGAAGCGGTGATGATTTCCTTTGCCGGCTGCCTGCTCGGTCTGCTGCTCGGACTGGGCATCGCGCTCGGCATCAATGCGGCGACCGGCATGGTCGTCGTCATTTCCGGCAGCGCCGCGCTGGTCGCCTTTGCGGTGGCGGCGACGGTCGGCATCTTTTTCGGCTGGTATCCTGCCCGCAAGGCGGCGCAACTCGATCCGATCGAGGCGCTGCGTTATCAGTAGGAGCAAGACATGGCATTCCGCTTTTCCCGTCGCCTCTGCATCACCATTGCGCTGCTTGTGGCAGCACCCCTGGCCAGGGCCGGCCTGCTCGACCAGGAGGTGAGTTTCACCGAGGCCGAAGTACAGGCGGCGGTGGACCGCAACGGCAAGATGCAGCGCAGCTATGGCGGTTTCGCCACGGTCGCACTGCAACAGCCGCCCAAGGTGGCGCTCGGCACGCCGGACGGGCGCATTTCGCTGAGCGGCAGCATGCTGGTCGCGGTGGTCGGCCAGCCGCCGATCCCGGTCGATGTCCAGGGCGTCGCCGGCATTCGCTACGACGACCGCAGCAAAGGCTTCTTCCTCGAAAACCCGGTTGCCACCTCGGTCGCTTCGCCGATGCTCGACCGCAACAGCGAACCCTTCGTCCGCCAGGGCGTCAGCCAGTTGATGAGCGCCTATTTCCGTTCCAAGCCGATCTATGTGCTGCGCGACGACGCCTCCGTGCAGGAGGCGACCATGCGCTGGCTGCTGCGCTCGGTCCGTATCGAGCCGGGCAAGGTGGTGGCGACACTGTCGCCGCTCTGAGTCAGCCGGCGCATCGCCGGACGCGGGAATGTGGCATGCTGGGCGCTGACGCCAGCAGCCAACGGAGGTTCGCATGTCCGGCATCTTCATCAGCTATCGCCGCGATGACAGCCGCGGCTTCGCCGGCCGCCTGGCCGATGCGCTCGATGCGGCCTTCGGCGCCGACAAGGTGTTCCGCGATATCGACGATATCCGACCCGGCGAGGATTTTGTCGCGGCGATCAACGAGCGCCTGGCTTCAGTCGACGTCCTGCTCGCCCTGATCGGCCCGGAATGGCTGGAGGTTGGACAGGACGGCCGACGCCGCCTCGACGATCCGACCGACTTCGTGCGCATCGAGATCGAACGGGCGCTCGCCGCTGGCAAGCCGGTCTGGCCGCTCCTGCTCGGCGGAGCCATCATGCCGGCTGAAGCAGAACTGCCCGAAGCGCTGCGTCCGCTCGTCCGGCATCAGGCCATGACATTGAGCGATGCCGGCTGGAAGGACGATGTCGCCCGCCTGGTCGCCGCCCTGCGGCCGCTGGTTGCCGTCGAGCCGCGCTCGCGTCGCGGGTGGTGGGCGGCTGCCGTACTGCTCTGTCTTTTGGTGGGGGCCGCCTTGCTCTGGCGGCCGCAGGCACCGCTGCCGGTCGCCAGCCAGCAGACCTCGCAGGCAGCCAGCCCGTTTGCCGGTAGCTGGACCGCGCGCCTTCGTTACGACTGGGGCGCCGAACACGATGAACGCTTCGAACTGCAGGTCGAGGCCGGCACGCTGCACGGCACGGCCAGTTTCCTGCGTCTGCCGCGGACGATCGAAAGTGGTGCCGTCAGCGGCAACGAGCGCATCGAATTCACCACCCACAGCGAATCGACTGACGGCAGTACGACGCGAACGTTGACGCATCGCTACCGTGGCCGCCTGAACGGCGAGACGATACGTTTTGTGCTGGAAAGCAGCGGTAGCCCGCCGGTCGAATTCGAGGCCCGGCGAGCCGGGCCTTAGCACTGCGTCAGGCCGGGCGGCGGCGCAGTAGGTGATTGACGATGAAGCTCAACACTACTTCGCCGCGCTGATTGGCGGCCTGGTATTTGAGTCGGGCGATACCGCGATCCGGTTTTGAACTGGACGGGCGAACCTCGAGTACCTCGATCTCGCCATGCAGCGTGTCGCCCGGACGCACTGGCGCCAGCCAGCGCAACTCGTCAATGCCCGGCGAACCCATGCTCGACGCCGCCAGGATGCCCGACTGGATGAACAGCCGGAAACATATCGACAGGCTGTGGAAGCCGCTGGCGATCAGCCCGCCATAGGGCGAATCTGCCGCCGCGTTGGCGTCGAGATGGAAGGATTGCGGGTCGTAGCGCCAGGCGAAGTCGATGATTTCGGCTTCGGTCAGCGTCAGGCCAGGCGTCGTGAAATGCTGGCCGGGTGCAAGGTCGTCGAGGTAGCGGGTGTCCATGGGGTCTCCTAAGGGTTCTGGCATTCCGATACGAATTCGCCGCCACCCCGCCCGCAAGGCGTGAAGCTGCCGGAGAGGGGATGCGGCGTGCCATCATCGTCGATCTGGGCGGCGAGGGTATCCCAGAAGACGACGCCGGATTTGTCGAGCTTGAGGCGGAGCAGCCAGCCGCGCCGCGCATCCTCGTAGTCGAAGCCGTCGAAAACGAAGTTGCCGAGGCTATAGATGATGGGTTTGCCTTTGTAGGTTTCGGCGCCCTGCGTGACGTGCGGATGGCCGCCGACGACGGCGGCGGCCCCTTCGTCGATCAGGCGTCGGGCAAAAGTTTTCTGGCGTTCGCTGGGTGTGGTCTCCTTTTCCCAGCCCCAGTGCATGAAGGGAATGACGAGGTCGGCGCCGGCGGCCTTGGCGGCGCGGATGTCGGCGATCACGTGGTCGTCCTCGCTCCAGGCGACGCCGGGCCAGCCCGGGCCGGCTTCAAAGGCGCGCGGCTTGAATTCGTTGTAGCCGAGGATGGCGATGCGGATGCCTTTTTGCTCGATCCACAGCGGGCGGTGGGCTTCGCTGAGGTTTTCGCCACCGCCGAAGCGGGCGATGCCGGCGTTGTCGAGGTGGCGCAGGGTGTCGCGGAAGGCGGCCTGGCCGTAGTCGCCGGAGTGGTTGTTGGCGAGTGAGACGGCATCGAAGCGACCCTTGAGCAGGGCGAGCGTGGCCGGATCGGCACGGAAACTGTAGATCTTGTTGGCGTAGGGGGCGCCGCTTTCGGCGACCGGGCATTCGAGGTTGGCGATACGGTAGTCGGCGTCCGCGAGGATGGCGGCGAAGGGTTTGAAGGGGTCGCCGTTGCGTGCGATCAGGCGGCCGGGGCCGTCATCGAGCATGACGTCGCCGGCGAAGAGGAGGGTCAGCGGTTCAGCCTGGGCATGGAGGGAAAGCGCCAGCGCGAGGGCGCCGCAGAAATGTCCGAGCCGCTTCATTTGCCGTCGCCCTTCAACTCGCACCAGTAATTCAGTTCGCTGTCGCGTATCGGTTCATGCACGCTTTGTCGCCCGGTGAAGCCATCCGGCCCGCCGCGCCGGGCGGTTTCGGGGGCGTAGGCATGGCTGGCCTGATGGACGAGGGCGGGGCCGGTGTCGTGGTCGGCGTAAGTGTAGATCTTGATGCCGGCGAGGTCGGCCGGTTCGGTGCGAAAGACTACGCGGAAACGGAAGAAGGAGCCGATGGCGTGGGTCCGCACGCCGTAGGGGGAAGCGACCGGCAATGCCTCAATGAGCTGGGTCTGGCCGCCATAGGTGACGTGGCAGACGACGCGTTCCGCCGCGAACGTCGGGGCGGCGATGGCGAGCAGCGCGACGAGGCCTAACTCAGCGGCGCGAGGCACCGGCCACCTGCTTCATCTGGAGTTCGATGTGTGGCGGCTGGCCATCGGTGGCGACGGGGTAGTGCTTGTCGGTGATGAAAAGCAGCTTCCCCTTGTGCTCGATGCGGGCCGAGACGGTGATGCGGGATTTCTTGCCGATCAGGTCGCGGTCGATGGTGGTGACGAAGGGGATGGGTACCTGGCGGCCGCCGAGTTCGATGCGCTGTTCGGCCAGTTGGCGGGCCGGCGCCCCAGCGCGGGCAACGTCCTGGATGCGGACAATGAGGATGGCGTCAGGCGGCAGGGCGATGCGCTGGCGGTAGGCGACGCTGCCGGTGATGTCGAGGAAGCTGCTTGCGGCCGGCGGCGGGTTGGCGCCGGGGGGCGGTGTCGTTCCCTTGATGCAGCGGCGGACATTGCCCCTGCCGTCTTCGAAGATGGCTTCGTCGTCCTGGGTGTGCAGGCGAATGTCGTCGGCCCGGTAGAGCGCGCCGGACGCAGCGGGTACCTGGGGCAGCACGAGGTCGCCGTCGGCAAAATGCAGGGTGGCCTGCGGGCGTCCGTCGGCGGCAGCCCCGAAGGAGAGTTCGACGCGGCTACCGTTGTCGCAGGTGTAGGGATGACGGTCGTTGGCGAAAGTAATGAGGGGGAGAAGCAGAAGCGGCAGGAGTGACAGTTTCATGCAGGGTCCGTGAGGCGTTGCCATTGGCCGTCGATGAGGCCTTCGATGGGTTGAAAGTCTCTCTTGTAGGCCATCTTGCGGCTTTCGGCAATCCAGTAGCCGAGATAGAGGTAGGGCAAGCCGAGTTTGCGGCATTGTTCGGCCTGCCAGAGGATGTTGTAGACGCCGAAGCTGGCGCCGGCCTGGTCGGGTTCGTAGAAGGTGTAGACCGAGGAGAGGCCGTCGTCGAGAACGTCGATGAGGCTGACCATGCGGACGGCGTCGCCGTCCGAGAATTCGATGAGCCGGGTATCGACGCGGCTTTGCAGCAGGAACTGGGCGTACTGGTCGTGGCTGTCTTCGTCCATGCCGCCGCCGGGGTGGCGGGCTTGCTGGTAGCGGTTGTAGAGCGCGTAGTGTTCATTGAAGAACACCAGCGGCTGTTCGCGGGCCTGCAGGTGGGCGTGTTTTTTCCAGGCACGGCGCTGGCTTCGCCGCGGCTGCAGTTCGTCGACGGGCAGGCGGACGGGTGTGCAGGCCTGGCAATTGTCGCAATACGGGCGGTAGGTGAAGATGCCGCTGCGCCGGAAGCCGGCGCGAACCAGCGTGCTGTAGATTTCGGCGTCGATCAGATGCGCCGGCGTGGCGACCTGCGAGCGTGCCTCGCGATCGGCCAGGTAGCTGCAAGGGTAGGGCGAGGTAGCGTAGAACTGGAGCAGCGAGAAGGGCAGCGCGGCGTCGTCGGGCAGGGCCATGGCTTACCAGTCGAGGTCGAGTTGGTCGGAGGACCAGATCGTGCGTGGGCTGCCGCTCGCGGTCAAGTCCCGCAGGCGTTCGAGAAAATCGGCCCGGGGAATCTCCCGGCCGCCGAGGGAGGCGAGGTGCTCGGTGCGCATCTGGCAGTCGATCATGCCGAATTGGTGGGCCTCAAGGTAGCGGATCAGGTGAGCGAAGGCGACCTTCGAGGCGTCGCTGCGGCGCGCGAACATCGACTCGCCGTAGAACATGCGACCGATCGCCAAGCCATACAGGCCGCCGACCAGGCCACCTTCGTCATAGGTTTCGACCGAATGCGCCCAGCCGAGTTCATGCAGGCGCCGGTAGGCATTGACCATGTCGGGCGAGATCCAGGTGCCGTCCTGCCCGGGGCGCGGCGTTCCCGCGCAGCCGGCCATGACCCCGGCGAAATCGTGGTCGAAGCGAACGCTGAAGCGACCGCTGCGCAACGTCTTGCGCAGGGAGCGGGTGAGGCGGAATTCGGCCGGGAAGAGGACCATGCGCGGGTCCAGGCTGTACCACAGCGGATGTCCCTCGACCGTTCCCCAGGGAAAGATGCCGTGGCGATAGGCGTCGAGCAGGCGGTCCGGGCCGAGATCGCCGCCGACGGCGAGCAGGCCGCCCATGTCCTCGCGGGCGGCTTCGACGGGGGGGAAGCGGTCGAAGGGGCCGAGGAAGGGAATCATCGGGCGAGGCTCAGGCTTCTTGCCGGCTTTCTTTGCTGATCCAGGTGACCGGCTTGGCGCCGTGCTGTTCGAGCCGGATCTCGCAGGCCGGGTCGTCGCATTCGTCGTGCTTCTTGAAGGCGATGACGTGGTCGGCGTCGAGCCGGATGCCGATTTTTTCGCCGAGCGCGTGGTTGTGATGCGAAGGCACCAGCGACAGGACTTCGGTGCCGCTGGCCAGGCGCAGGGTGTACAGGATGTCGGCGCCGCGGAAGGCCTTGTGCAGGACTTCGGCTTGCACCGGGCTGGCATCGTCATGGACGATGTCGTCGGGGCGAAGCAGGATGTCGACGCGGCAGCCCATGTCGCAGCGGTCGCAGGTCTCGCTGCATTCGACCGGGGTGTCGGAAACCAGCGTGCCGAGTTCCATGCGCACGCTGTTGCGCTCGCCGACCGTGCCCTGGACGAGGACGCCCTGGCCGATGAAGTCGGCGACGAAACGGTTGGCCGGCCGGTGGTAGAGGTTGTACGGCACATCCCACTGCTGGATGCGGCCCTCGTACATGACGCCGATTTCGTCGGCCATGGCGAAGGCTTCGTGCTGGTCGTGGGTGACCATGATGGCGGTCGAGCCCTCGCGCTTGAGGATTTCGCGGACCTCGACCGAAAGCCGCTCGCGCAGGCCGACATCGAGGTTCGAGAAGGGTTCGTCGAGCAGGATCAGGTCGGGGCGCGGGGCGAGGGCGCGGGCGAGCGCGACGCGCTGCTGTTGGCCGCCCGAGAGTTCATGCGGGTACTTGTTGCCCTGGCCGGAGAGGCCGACCGTGGCGAGCAACTGGCGGACGCGCAGATGTTCGGCTTCGCCAACCTTGCGGCCAAGGCCGAAGGCGATGTTTTCCTCGATGGTCAGATGAGGAAACAGGGCGTAGTCCTGGAAGACCATGCCAATCCGGCGCTTTTCGGGGGAGACGCGCTGACCGGGGCGGCTGACGATGTCGCCGTGCAGTCTGATCTCGCCGTCGGCGATGTCCTCGAAACCGGCGATGCAACGCAACAGGGTCGTCTTGCCGCAGCCCGAGGGGCCCAGCAGGCAGGCGATCTGCCCGGTTTCGAGCGAGAAGTTCGCGCCGTCTACCACCGTATGTTTGCCGTAGCGCTGAACGACGCCATTTAGTTCAAGTTGTTTCATGCGGTCGATTATAATTCGCAATTAGACGTATGCGCGCAGCCCACTATTCTCCTCTCCTGATCTTCGGCCTCGTGGTTGCGCTGCTTGCCGGCCTGCCGGTGGCGAGCGTCGGGCTAAACCTCCTGGCCGGCGGTACCAGCGCCACCTGGGCGCACATGGTGCAGACGGTCCTGCCGGAATACATCCTCAATTCGCTCTGGCTCTGCCTGGGCGTCGGGTGCGGCGTCGGCGTCATCGGGGTGGCGACCGCCTGGCTGACCGCGATGCACGATTTCCCGGGACGCCGCTTCTTCGAATGGGCCCTGATCCTGCCGCTAGCCATGCCGGCCTACGTCATGGCTTATGTTTACACCGATTTCTTGCAGTTCGTCGGGCCGGTGCAGACGGCCTTGCGCGACACTTTCGGCTGGGAGCACGGCGATTATTGGTTCCCCGATATCCGCACCTTGCCGGGTGCCATGCTGATGTTCGTCTGCGTGCTCTATCCCTACGTTTATCTGCTGGCTCGTACGGCCTTCCTGGAGCGGGCGAGCGGCATGCTGGAAGCGGCGCGGACGCTGGGCATGGGCTCGTGGCGTGCCTTCTTCGCGGTGTCGCTGCCGCTGGCCAGGCCGGCGATTGTGGCCGGGGTGGCGCTGGCCCTCATGGAAACCCTGGCCGATTACGGCACGGTGGCCTATTTCGCGGTCAATACCTTCACCACCGGCATCTATCGCGCCTGGTTCTCGCTTGGCGACCGTGTCGCAGCGGCGCAATTGGCGGCGATGCTGCTCGGGTTTGTCCTGTTTCTGCTGATGGCCGAGCGGGTTTCGCGCGGCCGCGCCCGCTACAACAATACGACCGGCCGCAATCGTCCGATGGCGGGGGCGCGCTTGGGCGGCCTGCATGCCACGCTCGCCGTATTGGCTTGCACCCTGCCGCTTTTGCTCGGTTTTGTTTTGCCTGCCTTTCTGCTCCTCAAGATGGCGCTGGCCGAGGGCGATGCGCAGTTCGGCCAGCGTTTCATGATGCTGTCGCGCAACAGCTTCGTGCTGGCCGGGGCTACGGCGCTGATCGGCGTGCTGCTGGCCTTGATGATGAGCTATGGCGCACGCCTGTCGAAAAGCACTTTCGCCAGCGCGCTGAACCGGATTGTCGGCCTCGGCTACGCCGTGCCAGGGGCGGTCATCGCAGTGGGCGTGCTGATCCCGGTGACGCGGCTCGACAACTGGCTGGCCGGGCAGTGGGAACACTGGTTCGGCACCAACCCCGGTTTGCTGCTGACGGGCGGCATGGCGGCGCTGATTTACGCTTATCTGGTGCGTTTCCTGGCGGTCGCCCTGCATACGGTCGAATCGAGTCTCGCCAAGATCACGCTGAACATGGACGATGCGGCGCGCAGTCTGGGCCTAGGACAAGGCGAAACGTTGCGCCGGGTGCATATGCCGATGCTGCGCGGCAGTCTGTTTACCGCTGGCCTGCTGGTCTTCGTCGATGTCATGAAGGAGTTGCCGGCCACGCTGGTCATGCGCCCGTTCAACTTCGATACCCTGGCAACGCAAGCCTATACCCTGGCCTCGGACGAGCGTCTGGCCGAAGCATCGACGGCATCGCTCGCGATCGTCGCGGTTGGGCTGCTGCCGCTGATTGCCCTGTCGCGGCAAATTTCGGCGGCACGCCGCCGCTAGTCTTACTTTACGCTGCGGCGCTTCCAGAATCCGGTCTGGGTTCCGGGCTCTATGGCTGGTTCCGGCGCCTTCCTCGCATCCTCTTCCTGACGCATCAAATCCATGGTCAGCAGATTGGTGTCGGTGCCGAAACAGGCGGGCACATTGACTTCCTCAATGACGACGCCGGGTTCGGACGTCGTTTCTGAAGGGATTGTGTCTTCCGGAGGGGCGGGTTCCCGGGGCGTGAATTCGATGAGATTATCCGCCGGCTTTTCAGGCAGCGTCGGCACGTTGATTTCGGACTCGATCGGTAGCTGGGTACCGACGGCATTCAGGATGGCTGGGTCGATTTCTAGGCCAGGGGGGACGTCAGCGCCGCTTTGCAGGAGCAGGGCGGCGACTTCGCGGTGACCGCGCCGCAAGGCGAGGCGCAGTGGTGCGCCAGGGCCGTCAGCTGCCGGTGCATTGACATCGGCGCCGCAACGCAGCAGTTCGCGGATGATGGCCATTTCGCCCTCGAAACAGGCAGTACGCAGGGGCAGGCCGCGAAAGCCGTGGATATCGGCTTCCTCGATGTCTCCATCATCCTCCAGGGCGGCTACGACGCCGCTCAGTCGTCCGGCCCGGATGGCGGAAACAAGTTTGCTCGGGGTGAAACGATTTCCTGACATGGTCCTTCCTCGACAGACCCCGGCAGTTTAGGCGACTGCCGGGGGTTTGGCGAGGAGGGGGATTACTTGAAGCCGGCGCGATCGAAAATGATCTGTGCCTTGGCCTGATACATCGCCAGGTTCTTGACCGGCAACTTGTCGGCCTTGAACTTGCCGAGCGAGTCGAGAGCCGGATTGGCGACCTTCATGCCCTCGACGACTGGCCATTCGTTGTTGCCGTCGGCGAAGTAACGCTGCGCCTGGTCCGATGCCAGATATTCGAGGAACTTCACGGCCGCATCCTTGTGCGGTGCCGTCTTGAGCACGCCGCCGCCGGAGACGTTGATGTGGGTTCCGGTCGTTCCTTGGTTGGGCCACACGATGCCAACCTTCTCCATGGTTTTGACGTCTTCCGGCTTGGTCGAGCGGAGCAGGCGCGCGACGTAGTAGGTGTTGGAAATGGTGACGCCGCATTCTCCGGCCGAGACCGCCTTGATCTGATCGGTATCGCCGCCCTTCGGGGCACGGGCAAAATTGGCCACCATGCCGCGAGCGATTTCTTCAGCCTTGGCTTCACCCTGGTGGGCGATGATCGAGGCCATCAGCGACAGGTTGTAGGGGTGCGATCCGGAGCGGGTACAGAGCTTGCCCTTCAGGCGCGGGTTGGCCAGGTCGTCGTAATTCTGGATTTCCTCTGCCTTGATGGCGGCCTTGTTATAGACGATCACCCGGGCGCGGGTCGAGAAGGAGAACCAGTCTTCGGTGCGCAGGTGCGCGGGAATCCGCGATTCCAGTGTCTTCGAGGCGACCGGGGCGAAGAGGCCGAGTTCGTGCGCCTTGGCGAGGCGTGCGGCATCGACGGTGAGGAAGACGTCGGCCGGGCTGTTGGCGCCTTCGTTCTTGATGCGCTCGAGAAGCTCGTCTTCCTTGCCTTCGATCCGATTGATCTTGATGCCGGTCTGCTGCGTGAAATTGGCGTACAGCGCTTCATCGGTCTGGTAATGACGCGCCGAGTAGAGATTCAGGATCTTTTCCTCGGCCACGGCGGACAGGCTCAGGCCCGAGATGGCTGCAACGATCAGGGCGGGCAACAGCTTCATGCGACGGACTCCATTCAAGAGATGAGAATGGTTCCAGTTTAATGGCTGATTTTTGTCTTGTAAATGAGAAACGTTATTGTCGAGCGGCGTAAAAAAAGCGGCTGGTCGCCGCTTTGTTCAGTTGCCTTCGATGATTCGTCGCGCCCCGTTGTAGCGCTGAACCCAGTAACTGTTGCCCATGCTCTCGACGCGGACTTCCGCGCCGGTACGTGGAGCGTGCATGAAATAATTGTCGCCGAGGTAGATGCCGACGTGCGAGAAGGTACGGCGCATGGTGTTGAAGAACACCAGATCACCCGGCTTCAACTGGCTGGTGTCGACCTGCTGGCCGACCTCGCTCATTTCGCGCGCAGTACGCGGCAGGGAGGCGCCAATACTGTCCTTGAAAACCAGGCGTACGAAACCGCTGCAGTCGAGGCCGCTGTCTTCATCGTTGCCACCCAGGCGATAGCGCACACCGACCAGCTTCAGGCCTTGCAGGATGACATCCTGAGCAGCGTTGGTGTAACGTTCGAGGAAGGACATCGGTTCCTCCTTGCGGGCTTGTTCACTGGCCCCGGAGGTGCTGATTCCGCCAGAAAGAAGGGCGGAAGCAAGCAAAATGGATGTTAAGACTTTACGCATAGACGCGAAATGTAAGTGAAATCCCCGATGCTGTAAAGCCGTGGAAACATTCAGGAAAAATCGGGGACGGCAACTATGTTCATAATCCGTAATTATGAATACAATTTATTTCCCAGGGAGTGAGGAGCACGATGGAATCCTTCAAGGCACTGCTGATTGAAGAGCGCGATGGCAAGGTAAGCAGCGGTTTCGTCCGGATGGACGAAAGCCAACTTGACCAAGGCGAGGTCACGATTCGTGTCGCGTACTCCAGCATCAACTACAAGGATGCCCTCGCGGCGACCGGTGCGGGCAAGATCATCCGCCGTTTCCCTTGTGTCGGCGGCATCGATCTCTCCGGCACGGTCATCGAAAGCAAGGATGTGCGCTTCAAGGCCGGTGACCCGGTGATTGCCACCAGCTTCGATATCGGCGTCGCGCATCATGGCGGATACGCCGAGATCGCCCGTGTTCCCGGCGATTGGGTGGTGCCACTGCCTGCCGGACTGAGCCTGTTCGACGCGATGGCGCTCGGTACCGCCGGTTTCACTGCGGCCCTCGGCATTGTGCGCATGGAAGAAAATGGCTTGCGTCCCGACAAGGGGCCGGTCATCGTCACCGGTTCGACCGGTGGTGTCGGCAGTCTGGCCGTGGACATGTTGGCCAAGTTTGGCTACCACGTAGTCGCGCTGACCGGTAAGGAGAGCGAGGCCGACTATCTGCGTAGTCTCGGTGCCGCTGAAGTCATGCTTCGCCAGAGTCTTGACCTGTCGAAAATTCGCCCGCTTGACCGGGCCCGCTGGGCGGGAGCAGTCGATAACCTGGGCGGCGACGTTTTAGCCTGGATCGCAAGTACCATGGAGCAGGGTGGGACGATTGCCAGCATCGGTCTGGCTGCCAGCATGTCGCTGAACACGACTGTGGCGCCTTTCATTCTGCGCGGTGTTTCGCTGCTGGGCGTCGATTCGGGCTACATCCGCGAACCTTATCGCAGTGGTGTCTGGCAACGTTTGGCTGGTGATCTGCGGCCGCCGCATCTTGCTGGGATGTCGCGCAGTATTCCCTTCGATGCCTTGCCGGCCACGTTCGACGACTACATTGCCGGCCGCGCCAAGGGCCGTGTGGTGGTAGACATTGCCGGTCGCTGACGTGGCGGAATTGCCGCATGTCCTGGTCGTTGATGACTCGCGGGTTGTCAGGATTTCGCTCATCAAGCACCTGAAGGATTCGTACACCGTTCGCGAGGAGGGTGATGGCGAGGCTGCCTGGCAGACGCTCGTGTTGGACCCGTCGATCAAGGCGGTGATTTCCGATCTCCAGATGCCCAAGCTCAACGGCTATGAGTTGCTGGAACGGGTGCGCACCTCGAAACTGCGTCGACTCCAGCAACTGCCCTTCATTCTCGTCTCCGGCGAGGAAACCGAAGCGGAGCGTGCCAAAGCGCGCGAGATGGGGGTTTCGGATTTTGTGACCAAAGGCGCGGGCAGCGCCGAAATATTGGTTCGCCTGAACAATCTTCTGGCTTTGCAGAAGGCCCAGGAAAGCATCGAGGCCGGGCGCGAGCAGTTGGTCCAGGATCCGATCAGCGGCCTGTTTTCGCACAAGTATTTAGAAATGCAGGTGGCTCAGGCCTTGTCGCATTCGGCCCGACATGGCTTGGAGACCAGCGTCATGGTGCTGGGCTTCGATAACTTCGACAAGCTCTGCGAACGCTTTGGTGCGTCGGTCGCAGAACAGGTTGGCAATCGCTTCGCCAAGATGCTTGAAGCCAAGATGCGTCATGAAGACAGCCTCGGCCATTTCGGTGATGGCCGTTACGCCATCGCTTCGCCGGGTACGGCGGCGCAGTTCTGTGCCACGTTTGCCGAACGGGTTAGGGAAGCCGTCGAACTGGCGCGCTTGACCGTTCAGGGCCAGACCGTGGCACTGACCGTCAGTATTGGCATAGCGAGCGTGCCGGCTGATGCAGTGACTTCGGCTGCGGCGCTGCTCGACACGGCCGGGCAACGCATGCTGCAGGCCATGCAGGCAGGCGGCAACCGGACCGAGTCGGGCGGCATTTTGCCGGCAACCCGACCGATATCGATCAACCATGCGCTGGAAATGCTGGCTGCGAACCGGGTCGATCCCGTCAAGCCGCATGTCGATGCGCTGGCGACGCAATTGCTGCCGTTGATCCGGCTGATCAATCAGGAATTGGGCTTGGCTCTCCCCATGGCGGAGATCGAGCAGCGTTTGAGTGAGCGGAATCTTGCAAAAAAATAATCCGCTTTGTAATCGTGTAGTGCAGGAAATCTAATAAAGAGGAAGCTTTATGGCGACGTACAAGGAGTTTCACCAGTATTCCATCGAGAAGCCGGACGAGTTCTGGACCGAGCAGGCCAAGCTCATCGACTGGAAGGAGCCGTTCACCCAGGTGTGCGATTATTCCCGCCCGCCGTTTGCCAAGTGGTTCGTCGGCGGCAAGACCAACCTGTGCTACAACGCGATCGACCGCCACGCCGCCAAGCGTCCGAACGACCGCGCCCTGATCTACATCTCGACGGAAACCAACGAGGAGAAGATCTACTCCTTCGCCGAACTGCAGGCCGAGGTCGAGCGCATGGCCGCTATCTACAAGAGCCTCGGCGTCAAGAAGGGCGACCGCGTCCTGATCTACATGCCGATGATCGCCCAGGCTGCTTTCGCCATCTTCGCCGCGACCCGCATCGGTGCCATCCACTCGGTGGTGTTCGGCGGTTTTGCCTCTGGTTCGCTAGCCACCCGTATCGACGATGCCAAGCCGACCCTGATCGTTTCCTCCGATGCCGGCATGCGCGGTGGCAAGGCCGTTCCCTACAAGCACCTGCTCGACGAAGCCATCGAGATCGCCGAACACAAGCCGGCCAAGGTCTTGATGATCGATCGCGGCCTGGACAAGGGCTACAACAAGGTTGAAGGCCGCGATGCCGATTACGCCACCCTGCGCAACCAGTTCATGGATGCCAAGGTCGAGTGCGAATGGCTGGAGTCCTCCGAGCCGTCCTACATCCTCTACACCTCGGGCACCACCGGCAAGCCGAAGGGCGTGCAGCGGGACACCGGCGGCTACGCCGTGGCGCTGGCCTCGTCTATGAAGCACATTTACTGCGGCGAAGCCGGTGAAACCTATTTCTCCACGTCCGACATCGGCTGGGTGGTCGGCCACTCCTACATCATCTACGGCCCGCTGATCGCCGGCATGGCGACGATCATGTACGAAGGCACGCCGCTGCGTCCTGATCCTGGCATCTGGTGGCAGATCGTCGAGAAGTACAAGGTCAACGTCATGTTCTCGGCCCCGACTGCAGCCCGCGTGCTGAAGAAACAGGACCCGGCCTACATGCACAAGTACGACCTGTCCTCGCTCAAGCATATTTTCATGGCAGGCGAGCCGCTCGACCAACCGACCCACGAGTGGTTCCAGAACGAACTGCAAAAGCCCGTCATCGACAACTACTGGCAGACCGAAACCGGTTGGCCGATGCTGGCCGCGCTACACGGCGTCGAAAAGACTCCGATCAAGTTCGGTTCGCCGTCCTTCCCGGTCTATGGCTACAACCTGCAGATCTTCCGCGAGGACGGTTCGATCTGCGGTGCCAACGAGAAGGGTATCGCTGCGGTCATTCCGCCGTTGCCGCCGGGCTGCCTTTCCACCGTCTGGGGCCAGGACGACCGTTTCGTGTCCACTTACTTCACCCTGTTCAAGGATCCGCTGGTTTACTCCTCCTACGACTGGGCGATCAAGGACGAAGACGGCTACTTCACCATCCTCGGCCGTACCGACGACGTGATCAACGTGGCCGGTCACCGTCTGGGCACCCGTGAAATCGAGGAGGCGATCCAGGCCCATGCCGCCATTGCCGAAGTCGCCGTGGTCGGTGTCGAGGATAAGTTGAAGGGCCAGATGCCGATGGCCTTCGCCGTCGTCAAGGACGCTTCCAAGGTGGCGACGCCGGAAATGGTCAAGGCGCTGGAGAAGGAAGTTTTCGCCACGGTCGATGGCATCCTTGGTGCCATCGCCCGCCCGGCCCGCGTGCACTTCGTCACCGGCCTGCCCAAGACCCGTTCCGGCAAGATGTTGCGCCGTTCGCTGCAGGCGCTGGCCGAAGGCCGCGATCCGGGCGATCTGACCACCATCGAGGATCCGTCCACGCTGGAACAGATCAAGAACGCGCTCGCCAGCTAACTGGCTGCTTGTTCGTCAAAGCCCCGCTGGCGAGCGTCAGCGGGGCTTTTTGCTTTTGGGCGGTAGGAATCCTGAGCCAGGGCGGGTGTTAGAATGCCGGCCAGTCCTACCTTCCGGTTGAATCCCCTTCGATGATTTACGAAACCGTGGCCGCCGTCGATCTCGGCTCCAACAGCTTCCGTCTGCAGGTCGGGCGGGTCGTGGATGACCAGATTTATCCGCTGGATTCCATGAAGGAGCCGGTGCGGCTTGCCTCCGGGCTGAATGCCGACAAGCGTCTCGACATGGCATCGCAGGCGCGGGCGCTGGAGGCGTTGCGCCGTTTCGGCGAGCGTTTGCGGGGTCTGGACGGCGGTGCCGTGCGCGTCGTGGCGACCAATACCTTGCGTGTCGCCAAGAACGCCATGGAGTTCCTGCCGCTGGCCGAAGAGGCTCTGGGATTTCCCATTGAAATCATTGCCGGACGCGAGGAAGCACGCCTGATCTACATCGGGGCCTCGCATTCGCTGCCCATGGCGTCACACAAGCGGCTGGTTGTCGACATCGGCGGCGGTTCCACCGAGTTCATCATCGGCAAGCGGCACGAACCGCAGTTGATGGAGTCGCTTTATATGGGCTGCGTCAGCTATACCATGGGCTTTTTTCCCGATGGGCGCATCGACAAGAAACGCCTGCGCGAGGCCCAGGTTGCCGCGGCCAAGGAAATCGAACTGATTTCCCACGATTACCAGCGCCTGGGCTGGAAGGAGGCGGTCGGCTCGAGCGGTTCAGCGCGAGCCATTGCCGACGTGCTCGAAATGAACGGCCTCAATCCCAACGGGCAAAGCGGCATTTCCCGGGTAGGCCTGGAGCGCCTGTGTTCGCTGCTGATCAAGGCTGGTTCGGCCGAGGCCCTCGATCTGCCCGGTGTCAAAAGTGATCGTCTGCCGGTGCTGCCCGGCGGCATTGCAATCATGTCGGCGATATTCGAGGAACTCGATATCGAGCACATGACTTACGCCGATGGGGCGTTGCGCCTCGGTGTGCTCTACGATCTGCTCGGGCGTTTCCATCATCACGATATGCGCGACTCGACGGTGACGCAGTTCCGCCGTCGCTACCAGGTCGAAGGGGAACAGGTCGAGCGGGTGGAGACGACGGCCCTGTCTGCGCTAACGCAACTGGCGGAGGGCGAGCCTGCGGAGAATGATGTCCAGTGCCTTTCCTGGGCATCTCGCTTGCACGAAATTGGCATCTCGGTGGCGCACAATGGCTACCATAAACACGGTGCCTACATCCTGACTTATGCCGATATGCCGGGTTTTTCCAAGAAGGATCAGGCCCGGCTGGCGATGATCGTCCTCGGCCACCGTGGCAAGCTCGAAAAGCTTACCGGTATTCCGCTGGTCGATAGCGCGTGGCGGCTCGTCTTTTGCCTGCGCCTGGCCGTCATTCTTCACCGCACGCGGGATGACCGAGCCTTGCCGGCATGGTCGGTCAAATTGCTGCCCAGCGGTTTTCAGCTCGAATTGCCTGCCGAGTGGCTGGCCGAAAATCCATGGACCGCGGCCGCGTTGCGCGAAGAGGTGACGATCTGGCGTCAGATCGGGCGTGACTATGTGGTCAAATCCCGGTTGCAGAGGAAGATGGTGTGAACGAGCCCCCCCGATTGCAGATCGAGTCGGGAAAAATAGTGTTGTCCGGTGCCTGGACTCTGGCGGCCATGTTGCCCGAGTTGACTGCGTTGCGGACGCAACTGGCGGAATGCAGGGCCGGGGCGACGGCGTGGGATCTTTCTCGCTTGAGCCGGATCGACAGCGCGGCCGCCGTACTGCTTTGGCGAACCTGGGGCGGCACATGGCCGGCGCATCTCGATGTCGCGCCCTTGCATCGGGAAGTTCTGAGCCGGGTGGCTGAACTGCCCGACGAAATCCCCGCTGCCGCTGTACAGCGTTTTCAACTGGTCGAATACTTTGGGCGCCTGACGCTGCGAGCCTTGGCTAATCTGCAGGGCATGGTCGCGCTGTTCGGTCAGTTAATACTCGATCTTTCCTATCTTGCGCGGCATCCGTCAGACCTGCCCCGCAAGGAGCTTTTCGCCAATATCTACAAGGCCGGTGCCCAGGCTTTGCCGGTCACCGCGCTGGTCGGCTTTCTGATTGGCATCACCATCAGTTACCTTTCCGCGCTGCAGCTTAAGGGCTTCGGAGCAGACATTTTTATCGTCAACATCCTCGGTATTTCCATCATTCGCGAACTGGGCCCGGTACTTGTGGCAGTGCTTGTTGCCGGGCGTTCCGGTTCGGCCATGACGGCGCAGATCGGCGTCATGCGGGTGACCGAGGAGATCGATGCATTGTCGACCATCGGGGTGTCGCGCAGCATCCGGGTCGTGCTGCCCAAGATCGTTGGCTTGACCATCGCCATGCCCTTGGTCGTGCTCTGGACCTCGGCCGTGGCCTTGTTGGGTGGGATGGTGGCGGCCATGTTGCAACTCGATCTGTCGCTGATTTATTTCATCGAAAACCTGCCGCGAGCAGTGCCTGTCTCCAACCTCTACATCGGCCTTGGCAAGGGTTTCGTTTTCGGTTTCGTCATCGCGCTCGTGGCCTGTCACTTCGGACTCAAGGTTAAACCGAATACCGAGAGTCTTTCCGCCAACACGACCCGGGCCGTCGTCACGGCAATTACCTCGGTGATTCTGGTTGACGCCATCTTCGCGATTTTTACGCGCCATATCGGTGTACCGGGGCTATGAGCGGAGCGCCGGTCATCGAACTGGATAGCGTGTCTACCGTATTCGGAAAGACCTGCGTCCATCGCGATCTCAATTTACGGGTGGAGGCGGGGCAGATTGTCGGATTGCTCGGTGGTTCGGGAAGCGGCAAGACGACCCTGCTGCGCGAAATGCTGGGTTTGCTGCGGCCGACGAGCGGGCAGGTCCGACTTTTCGGCAGCGATCTCAATAGCGGGGATGTGGCGGAGCAGCGTGCCATCCGTCGCCGTTTAGGCATGCTTTTCCAGCATGGGGCGCTGTTTTCCGCACTGTCTGTTTTCGACAATATTGCTTTTCCTCTGCGTGAGTTGCGCTGCCTGGATGAGGACTGGATTCGCCGTCTGGTGCATCTCAAACTGGCGATGGTTGAACTGGAACCGGCGCATGGCGATTTGATGCCGGCCGAGCTTTCTGGCGGCATGGTCAAGCGGGTGGCGCTGGCCCGGGCGCTTTCCCTCGAACCGGAACTGCTGCTGCTCGATGAGCCGACGGCAGGTCTCGATCCGGATCGTAGCCAGAATTTCGTCGATCTCGTCGGTTCGCTGCAACAGGCCCTTGGCCTGACCGTGGTCATGGTGACCCATGACCTGAGCACGCTTGCCGGCCTGGCGACGCATGTGGCCGTTCTCGCCGATCAGCACATTATCGCCTTCGGCCCGAAACATGAGGTGATGACCGTCGATCATCCCTTCGTGACTGGCTTTTTTGGCGCTGATCGCCGGAAACTGCTTTAATACAGAGCCATGGAAAACAAGTCGCACGCGCTGGCCGCCGGCATTTTTGCCCTCCTGCTTCTGGCAGCGGCGTTGCTTGCTGTTTACTGGTTGAGCGGTTCCAAGGACGCTACCCACGACTATATTGTCGTTACCAAGCAGAACATCGGTGGCCTCAACCCGCAGGCGCAGGTCCGTTACCGTGGCATCCGCGTCGGCAAGGTCAGCGATATCCGGCTCGATCCCGATGACTATGCGAATATTCTCGTCACCATTTCGGTGAGTGAGGATGTGCCGATCACCAAAGGAACGGTGGCCAAGCTCAATTACCAGGGAGTTACCGGCCTCGCGCATATCCTCTTGCTTGAGACCGGCAAGGACAACACGCCACTGGAGCCCGACGACGATCGGCCGCCGCGTATTGCAATGATACCCTCATTGCTCGATGAACTGGGCGAAACCGGTACGGCAACCTTGCGCCAGGCAAGGCAATTGATGGCGAGTGCCGATGCCGTGCTCAACGAGGAAAATCGCAAGCACCTGGGGGCGACCCTGGCCAATCTCGAAGCGGCTTCGGCGAGCATGAAGCCGGCCATCGACAACCTGAATGTCACGTTGACGCAGATGAACAAGTTGCTTGCCGACCCGAATATCGCCCGTTTGTCCGCAACTGCCGGTGAAGTCGGACCGCTGTTGGCGGATACCCGGGTGATGATCGGCAAGATGCAGTCGGCGGCAGACCGGATCGACCTGGCCATCGGTGATTCCTCGGCCAACGGGGTTGCCGGCCTGATGCCGCGTTTGAACGAGATGGCGACCGACTTTTCGACCACCTCGCGTCAATTGAGCCGGGTTCTGCGCATCCTCGAAGATACGCCGCAAGGTCTCGTTTTCGGGGCGCCGGCATTGCCGCCCGGGCCGGGTGAATCCGGCTTCGCAGCGACGGGAGGCAAGTAGCATGCGGCGTGGCTTGCTCATCCTCTTTCTACTGCTGTTGTCAGGCTGCTTTACCTCGGGCAAGCGCGGCAGCGAGAAGGGATTGGCGTTGTACGATCTTGGTCTGGGCGGTCCGCCGCAGGTAGCCGTCCGACATCTGCCGTTGGGGATAGAAGTCAGGGCGCCGCTCTGGATCGACTCCCTGGGTATCAACTACCGCCTCGCCTATGCCGAGCCGGCACGTCTGCGCGAATATTCTCAGTCGCGTTGGGCCGGGCCGCCGGCGCAACTCGTTCAGCAGCGCCTGATTCGGCAGCTAGCCTATACGCCGGCAGGGCAGGGGCGTGCCAAGTGTGTGTTACGGATTGAGATCGGGGAGTTCGGTCAACATTTTGCGAACCCGGGCAGCAGCAAGGGCGTTCTTCAAGGGCGGGCCTATTGGCTTGGTTCAAACCGCCAGCCTCTGGCTGAGCGCGATTTACTGATCGAACGTGCAGCGCCGAGCCAGGATGCGCGCGGGGGCGTTGCTGCGCTTCAGGACGTGGTCGAGCAGCTGGCTACCGATCTGCTTGAGTGGGAGAAGCAGCTGGCGACCCGTGGCCGGATAGCCATCTGCATGGCTTAATCGGAGATGATTCGCTCGGCGATGCGCTTCTTCAGATCGGGCAAGTTGCTGTCGAAATGATCGTAGTGCATCAGTGAGAGCCCGAATACGCAGGCGTAGAGCAGGAGGCTGCGACTTTTTGCCTCGGCGTCGGACATGCCGCTGGCGACAAACAGTTTACGGGTGCAGTCCAGCCGATAGAGGTCGACCGATTCGACAATGGCGGCAGCTTGCGGGTCATGTCGCGCCCAGTCACGTACGGCCAGTTCGATGGACATACCCTTGCGGTTGCGGCTGGCGCCGTAAACTTCGATCGCATAATGCAGCTGGTCGCGCTCCTTGCCCGAAGCGACCGAGGTGGTCTTTTCGATGTCGAGGATGCGGCCTTTTTTCCAGTGCTCTAGCACGGCATCGAGCAGGGCTTGCCGATCCTTGAAGTGCCAGTAGAAACTGCCCTTGGTGACGCCGCAACGCTTGGCCAGCACTTCGACGCGCAGGCCAGCAATCCCTTCGCGGGCCAGAACGTCGATTGCCACGTCCACCCAGCGTTCCGGTGCCAGTTGGACGCGTGAGGGCGAGGCTGCGGAAGCAGTCGCCGACTTGCGCAATTTGGTGGTAGGCTTGACAGGTTTATTTTCCATACGGTACCGTATGCTTTTTTCCATACTACACAGTATGGTCATTGTGCGGATTGCGTTTCCGTCTGTCAAACAGGCGAGATGAGTTTAACTAGAAACAATCGAGGAAAAAGGAGAGCCCATGAAGATTCTCGTTCCCGTGAAGCGGGTCATTGATTACAACGTGAAGGTCCGGGTCAAGGCCGACGGCAGTGGTGTCGACCTGGCCAACGTCAAGATGAGCATGAACCCCTTCGACGAAATCGCCGTCGAAGAAGCCGTGCGTCTCAAGGAAGCCGGCATCGCCACCGAAGTCATCGCCGTCTCCTGCGGCGTCGCCGCCTGCCAGGAAACGCTCCGTACCGCCATGGCCATCGGTGCCGACCGCGGCATCCTCGTCGAGACCGACGTCGACCTCCAGCCCCTGGCCGTCGCCAAGCTCTTGAAAGCCCTCTGCGACAAGGAACAGCCCAAGCTCGTCATCTGCGGCAAGCAAGCCATCGACGACGACGCCAACCAGACCGGCCAGATGCTCGCCGCCCTCGCCGGCTGGCCGCAAGCCACCTTCGCCTCCAAGGTCGTCCTCGCCGGCGACAAGGCATCCGTCACCCGCGAAATCGACGGCGGTCTCGAAACCCTCGAGATCAGCCTGCCGGCCATCGTCTCCACCGACCTGCGCTTGAACGAACCGCGCTACGCCACCCTGCCCAACATCATGAAAGCCAAGAAGAAGC
>JAEUOD010000137.1 GCA_016791065.1 Dechloromonas sp.
TCGGTGGATTCAAAGTCGGCCAGGGAACCGCCAAAGGCGCCGATGGGGGAACGGACTGCGCTCAGAACGACAACATCTCTGCTCATGTGAAACCTCCTAGTAAGTATTATTCAGCCCACCAGACTGGCGAGCCCCAACAAAAAGAGCAACAACATCCATAGCACCGTGGCACGCCAGACGAGTCCGACGGCACTCTGCATGAAATCCACGTCGGGCGGATCACCGAGACCAAGCTCCGCACGATCCGCCACTTCCGACCCATCGACGACCGGTCGTCCAAGCTGGACGCCCAACGCACCTGCTCCGCTGGCCAGCACGATACCGAGATCGCGATCCGGCCATTGAGCCGGCTGGGTACGCCAGCAGAAAACGGCATCCTCGAAATCGCCGACGATGGCGAAAGCCGATGCCGTGGCACGCAGGGGTAGCCAATCGATCATACCGAAAACCTGTCGCGAGAACAGTGAAAATTCATTTTGCGTCGCAGCATCCCGCACATCCCAGCGTTGCCGCACGATGTCCGCCAGACGGTACAGCAGAGCCCCGCAAGGGCCCGGCAGGATCACGAACCACAACAGGACGGCAAAGACATGGCGATGCGAAGCAGCGAGCGCACCTTCGATGGCAAGTCGGGAAATTTCCTCGGAACCCAGTCCGTAGGTCGATCGCCCCTGCCATTCGCCAAGCAAATGGCGGGCGCGCTCAAGATCGCCCAGGCTTAGGGCAAGCTGGATTTCTGTGTAGTGATGGCTGAACTGCCGGAAGCCCATGGTGAGGTAAAGAAAGACCACGTTCAGGAGCCAGGCCAGGACCGGATTCAGCGAATAGAGCAGCCAATAGAGGACGCCAATGAGCAGCACGGGCAAAGCCACGGCAAAAGACCAGGCAAGCACGCCATGACGATAGGCGCCTGCATTGAAACGTGACTCGACGAATTCGGCCCACGCCGCCACCGGTTCAGCAACGACTCGACGGTAGTCGAGGGGTTTAAGTTGCTCGATGAGAAAAACTGCAATCAGCGAGAAAAGACTCATGGGGCCGAGGCTTGCCGTATCCGGCTTATATTCTTGTACTAAAACGCCACCATACCACAAGCTCAGGCGGGATGTAGCCCCAGGCGCGCCGTGAGCGAACGGATCATCCCGGCGGTCGCTCCCCAGATGAAATAGTCGCCGTAGGGCATGGCAAAGTAATTTCGCAACGCTCCCCGGTAATGCATGCTGTGACGCTGATGATTGGCCGGATCGAGCAGAAAGTCGAGCGGGACTTCGAACACCTCGGCCACCTCGAAGGGATCGGGGTGCAACTCGAAAGGCGGCATGACCAACGCCACCACGGGCGTAACCCGGAAGCCGGTGCCCGTCCGGTATTCCGGCAGAAAGCCGAGGATCTCGATCCGGTCACGTGCCAGCCCGATTTCCTCTTCGGTCTCCCGCAAAGCCGTATGTGTCGGCGAGGCATCCTCCGCCTCGACTCGCCCGCCGGGAAAACTGATCTGTCCGGCATGATCGCGCAGGTGCGCGGTGCGCTGGGTAAGCAGGACCGTATGATGAGCATCGCGCCGTACGATCGGAAAGAGCACAGCGGCCGGAGTCAATTCCAATTGCTCGGCACCATCCTCGGTCACAAACTGTGTCGTTTCGGGCTGCGGCAACAGGCTTTGCCGCAATCGCTGCAAATCGAAACTCATGCCTCGGGCGCGTCTTCCTCGATCTCGGCATTGACCGCCGCCAGCGCATCCTGCAGCGTTTCCTCAGGCAACAGATTGATCGACGTGGCAACCATGTCCGCGGCCTCGACCGCGCCCACCGGCAGGCGCTTGCTATCCAAACTTGCGATCAGGGCGGTCGCCGCCCCAACCACGCGCAGGATGGCCTGCCGTTCTCCCATCAGCATTTCGAGCTCTTCGCGCAGCAGCGCAATTTCCTGGTCTCGTTGGGGCATGTTCTCTCTCCTAGAATCGTTTTTTGAGTGTCATGGTGCTGCCGTCGCGCTGCATTTCCATGCGATTGAGGAAACTCATGCCCAGCAGCGCAATCGGCATGTCGTTCTGATGCAACATTGCGTCGACATTATGCAGCGTGACGTCACCGACACGCACCGTATCGAGTTGGACCTTGCTGACAACCGCCTGGCCATTTGCCGTTTGGGTCATGGCCTTCTGGCCGCGGTTGAAGTCCAGTCCGAGGCGACGCGCATCGCTGGCCCCCAGCGAAATCATCGTGGCGCCGGTATCGACCAGAAAACGGACGGAAGCGCCATTGATCACGCCAGTGGTATAAAAATGCCCCTGATGATCCGCCGTCATGATGATTTTTCCGGAACCATCAGCGCCGGTTACTGCGGCACCTATCGCATGTTGGCCGACGCGCAGCGGACGCTTTTTGCCGCCGATCTCAACAACGACCTGATCGCCCTGGATCGAAATTAGACGGACTCCGTCGAGCGACTCCCCAACCCGAACAGTCTGGGGTTCGGCACCGTTGATCATGAGCATGGCTTTGCTGCCCATGATGCCCGCCAGACCAACATCCTGAGCCGAGACAAGCGATGAAAACAAAAGGATCACCAAGCCGAGTACCGTAAAATGGCGGCTCATTTTTATCGGTCGTTGCCTGCTCATGCTACCCGTTGCCATCTTTCGCCACTCCCCAACCGAAGGTCCGGGCTATTTTGCCATATTCCTTGAGCAGCAAGGAATTCCATGGAAACTGATCGCGATCGACGAGGACGAGGAAATCCCATCGACATGCGATGGTTTTTCCGGTCTCTGCTTCATGGGTGGGCCGATGAGCGTTAACGACCCTCTTCCCTGGATCGAGCCAGTATGCGCCCTGATCCGAGATGCCGTGGCCCGCGAAATTCCGGTCATCGGCCACTGCCTTGGGGGGCAACTGATGAGCAAGGCGCTTGGTGGCACCGTGACGCCCAACCCGACCAAGGAAATCGGCTGGGGATCGGCCAGCATCGAGGATACGGCGATCGCTCGCGATTGGCTGGGCAATTTCGCCGGCAAGACGGGTACGGTTTTCCAGTGGCACGGAGAGACCTTCAGCATCCCCGCCGGAGCAACCCGGCTACTGACCAATGCCTTTTGTGCCAATCAGATGTTCGCTTTGGGACCGCACCTCGGGATGCAATGCCACGTTGAAATGACGCCAGAAATGATTGCAACCTGGTGCGAGCAATGGGCCGACGAGGCCGTCACGGTTGACGAGCCCCCCGGCGTTCAGGCCCCGGAAACGATGCAGCAGGAAATCCCTGGGCGACTTCCGGTGATGCGGCAGTTGTCCGAGCAACTCTACTCGGTCTGGATTCGCGGCCTGCGGCGCTGAACACACCCCCGTACCAAGCAAAAGGGCAGCCAAGGCTGCCCTTTTGCTTGATGTCAAACACGATCAATCGCGGAAATTGCCGTACTTGATCGGAAAGTCGGTAATCGCCTTGGTGATCGCGGCAATGCAGGCCTGCAGGTCATCACGCTTGGCACCCTGGACACGTACGGTATCACCCTGAATCGAGGCTTGAACCTTGAGCTTGCCATCCTTGATCAGCTTGACGATTTTCTTGGCCAGATCGCTGTCGATACCATCCTTGATCTTCATTTCCTGCTTGACCTTGTTGCCGGAGACGCTGACCACCTTCTGGTGATCGAGGCGCTTGACGCTCTCCTTTTCCTTTTTTTCCATGGCCGGGAAAAGCAGGTCCTTGATCTGGTCAAGCTGGAAATCAGAATCGCCCCACAGGGTTATGAGCTTATCCTTTTCGTTCAACTCGACCTTGGCACTGGTGCCCTTGAAGTCGTAACGGTTGTCGATCTGGCGCGAAGTGACATCGATGGCGTTTTTCAACGCCACCATGTCCGCTTCGGAGGTGAAATCAAAAGACGGCATAGTTGAACTCCATGAAAACGAAAGACCCGGCACGCAGCCGGGTCGTAAGCACCACTACAGCGGCTTAGCCGAAGTGGCAAACGTAGTGGTAAGACTCACCTTCGGCGACCGAAATCTCGAAGGAAGAATTACCCGGGACGTCGAAGGACTGGCCTTCGCCATAAGTCTTCCAATCGCTTTCGCCCTTGAGCTTGACGCGGCAGGAACCGCCAACGCCTTCCATAATTTCCGGCACGCCGGTATTGAAAGTCAGGCTGGACGGCAGGATCACGCCGACCGTCTTCTTGGTGCCGTCAGCCAGCACCACGGTGTGGCTAACGCACTTGCCATCGAAATAAACATTGGCCTTCTTGACCACGGAAACATTGTCGTATTGCGACATTTAAATACCCCAGAGTTTCTGAATGACTGATTTGGCGATGAAGCCGACCATGCCGAAAGCAAGTACAAAGAAAAGCACAAAGGTGCCGGTCTTGCCTGCTTTCGACTTCCAGGCGATCTCGCCAATGATGAAAAGCATGAACAGGATGAAGGCGCCCACCCCCCAGGTTGAACCGAAATCCGCAATCTGCTCTTCGGTCAGGCCAAACAGGGTGCCGCCATCCATCGCTTAAGCCTGCCCCTTCTTGGCACGCAGGTTGGCGGCAATGCGCATGCGAAGCGCGTTCAGCTTGATGAACCCAGCGGCGTCCTTCTGGTCGTAGGCGCCGGCGTCGTCCTCGAACGTGGCGATGGTCGAGTCGAACAGCGAATCGGTCTTCGAATCGCGGCCGACGACGATGACGTTGCCCTTGTACAGTTTGACGCGGACAGAGCCATTCACGCACTGCTGGGTGTGGTCGATCAGCGTCTGCAAAGCGATGCGCTCCGGGCTCCACCAGTAGCCGTTGTACACCAGGCTGGCGTAGCGCGGCATCAGGTCATCCTTGAGGTGAGCGACTTCACGGTCGAGGCAGATCGACTCGATGGCGCGGTGGGCGCGCAGCATGATCGTGCCGCCCGGGGTTTCGTAGCAGCCGCGCGACTTCATGCCGACATAGCGGTTCTCGACCAGGTCGAGGCGGCCGATACCGTGCTTGCCACCCAGCTCGTTGAGCTTGGCCAGCACCTGGGCCGG
>JAEUOD010000183.1 GCA_016791065.1 Dechloromonas sp.
CTTCTCCCCGATGCGGCCCCGCACATCGGCAATACGCACGGTTAGACGGTGGTCGCCGCGTGGAATCTCGACGTTTTCGGCGTTCAGCCCGGCCGGCGTGACGGTCGCCGAGCGGCGGATGCGGTCGGTGAGGTCGATGCCCATAAAGCCGTAGCTGACTTTCAGCGAATCCGGATCGATCGACGAGCCCGGCCGGGCGGCGAAGTGCAGCTCGACGCCAAAAGGCGCCTTGATATTGTTCAGCGGGTTCGGGCGGACAACCTCGATCTGCGGCAGATCCGGGTCGATCACCGGCATCGAGCGCGCCTTTGCACGGGGCTGTGCCGGAATGGCAAGGAACTCGGCTTCGCGCGCCACATCATCGGCGGTGACCCAACTATCGGCGATGGCGGGTAGCGGAACCAGGGCCGCCGAGACCAGGATGAGCCACGGGCGGACAGCATTTACCAGGCGATGCGAAGTCATGGCGGAGAAAATTGTGTTGGCGTGCGCCAATAATAGCCCGCCAAGCCTTTACCGCCCAGCCCGATGCGGCATAGCATCGCCGGGTCACGTCTGATTGGATTTTCCGATGCCCGCCCTCCTCAAACCCAGCGAAATCGTCCGCCGCCTTTCCGAGCACGTCATCGGCCAGGAAGCGGCCAAGCGCACGCTCGCCGTTGCCATCTACGCCCATTTTCGCCGCATGGCGGCCAATGCCGCCATCGATAGCGTCGAGCTGACCAAGAGCAACATCCTGCTGATCGGCCCGACCGGCACCGGCAAGACCCTGCTCTGCGAAACCCTGGCCCGCATCCTCGACGTGCCCTTCGTCACCGCCGACGCCACCTCGCTGGCCCAGACGCAGTTCGTCGGCGACGAGATCGAGGCCATCCTGCATCGCCTGCTCGACCGCGCCGAGGGCGACCTGGCGCGAGCCCAGCGCGGCATCGTCTTCGTCGACGAGGTCGATAAGCTCAAGGCCGCCGCCGGCGACCAGCGCGGCACCTCGGGCGAAAGCGTCCAGCACGCCCTGCTCAAGATCATGGAAGGCGCGCCGGTTCGTTTGAAGGACGGTCGCCACATCGACACCACGCACATCCTCTTCATCTGCGGCGGCGCCTTCGTCGGTCTCGACAACATCCTGACCAAGACCCACACCTTCGGCTTCATTTCGACCTCGGGCGGCGACGACCAGCAGATCCTCGAACGCCTCAACCAGCGCGTCAAGCCGACCGACCTGCTCGAATTCGGGCTGATTCCCGAGTTCGCCGGTCGCCTGCCCATCGTGACGCGCCTGCATCACCTGAGCCAGGACATGCTGGTGCGCATCATGACCGAGCCAAAGAACGCCATCGCCCGGCAATTCGCCGCCATGCTCGCGGCTGACGGCGTCGAACTGCACATCGCGCCCGAGGTGTATCGCCAGATCGCCGAACTGGCGATCGAATACAAGGCCGGCGCGCGTAGCCTGCGCGGCATCTTCGAGGAAATGATGACCGACGTTCTTTACGCCGTACCGGACAACCCGGGCATCCGCCGCGTCACCATCCGCTCGCTGTTCGAGCCGGCCGAGCTTTCCGGGGCAGCAGCCTGACCATGGCGAGCGTCGCTGCCAACGGCATCCATATCGAATACGAAAGCTTTGGCCCGGCCGACGCACCGGCCGTCCTGCTCATCATGGGGCTGGGCGGCCAGATGACGCGCTGGAACGATGAACTGTGCGCCATTCTGGTCGGGCGCGGCTTTCGGGTGATTCGTTTCGACAACCGCGACTGCGGCTTATCGACCCACTTCGACGACGCCCCGGTACCCAATCTACGTGCCGTCCAGGCCGGCGAAGCGGTCGCCCTGCCCTACACGCTCGATGACATGGCGGCCGACTGCATCGGCCTGCTCGATGCCCTTGGAATCGCACAGGCTCATGTCGCAGGCGCCTCGATGGGCGGCGCCATCGCCCAGATCCTGGCGGCCCGTAATCCGCAGCGCCTCCTCTCGCTGACCAGCATCATGTCGAGCAGCGGCAATCCCGGCTTGCCTTCGCCGACACCGGCTGCGGCCACCGCGCTGTTCGCCCCGCTACCGCGTCAACGCGACCGGGAGAGCATCGTCGCCGACCAGATCGCCCGCTTCGCAACTCTGGCCAGCCCAGCCTATCCGACACCACCGGATCGCCTCTACCGGATGTTTGCCGACGAATACGAACGCGCCTTCGACCCGCGCGGCGTTGCCCGGCAACTCGCGGCCTTGATCGCCAACGGCGACCGTCGGCACTTGCTTCGGGAAATTGAATTACCGACCGTGGTCGTTCACGGCGTCGAAGACCAACTGATTCCCTTCGCTCACGGCGAGGATGTCGCCCGCTATATCAGGCATGCCGAACTGCAGCCGATTGCGGGGATGGGGCACGATTTTCCGGTCGCCCTGAGCGGCGCGCTGGCCGATACGATCGGTGCCGCGGCAAGCCGCGCCGGCCTGCCGAAATAGTTTTAGCGCTGGGGTTTTCCCGGCTTGCCGACTGGACGACCGAGCCAGTCCTCGAACGAGGTGTGGCCGAGGTTGAGCATGCGCCGCGAAAGGATGTGGCGACGCTCGCCACAAGTCGGCGGCGGCCCGCTGTCGCGGACGCGGCGGTCGGCAAGTACCCGCCGTTCGGTGTTGAAGGATTTCAGCATGAAGGAACCTCGAAAGCGCTTGCAGGGCAGCCAGGCATCCCCCCGGACTGCCTGACGGCCCTCGCAGTGATGCCAGTGCCAAGATGGCGCGAAGGGGTCGGCTTGCTCCCCGAGCCATCGCGCGTGACATTGTTAATGATAACCCGCGACCGCCAATTTATACAGGATGGATTCGCATCGACAGGACTTCCAGGAAGCTATTTTTCCGCCATGACGATCAGGTCGCCCTGTTCGCCGGCCTGCAAGCGGAGCCAGTGCAGGGCGACCAAAGGATCATCCGGCCAGCCCGCGTGGAGTTGCTCAAAGCGGGCTTTGGCCTGTGGCTCATTCGCCTGTAGCAAGACGTGGGCTGCGCTGTATTCGGCGAGCGGCGCCCGCCCGGGTTCATCCTCCGTCACCGGCTCGAAAACCGCCAGGGCAAGCGACTTGCCCTTGAGGCGAAGTCGGCCGACCGGACGGACGGGCACCTCGGGTGCCGCATCGTGGATGGCCTCGGAAATGCAGATACGCGTTCCAAGATGCTTGTTGACGCTTTCCAGGCGCGAAGCGGTGTTGATCGGATCGCCCAGGGCGCGATAGTCGAACATGTTCTTGCCACCGAAATTGCCGACGATGACCTCGCCGGCATGGATGCCGAGCCGCGTCATGCCGAAGGGGATACCCTTTGCCTGCAATTCGCGGGCATAGCGGCTGGCGAAGGCGTCCATCGCCAGGCCGCAGGCCAGGGCGCGCTGGCGGTGGTCGGGCTGGATCACGGGCGCCGAGAACATGATGACCACGGCGTCGCCGACGATGCGGTCGAGCGTTCCCTCATGCGCGAAGGCAATCGCGATCATCCCGTCGAGATAGTCGTTGAGCAACGCCACCGCCTGGCCGGGGTCCATGCCTTCGAGCAGACCGGTGAAGCCCGCCAGATCGGTGAAGATGAAGCTGCAGTCCTGACGATGCCCGCCGAGATTCATGTCTTCCGGGTGCTCGACCAGATGGGCGACGCGGTTGGGCGAAACGTAGCGCGCGAAGGCATCCTGGATCCAGCGCTGCTCGCGCTCGCTGAGCAGATGGTGGACCAGACTGCAGATCACGAAAGTGAGGCAGATACCGAGGCTGGGCGACGCGGCATCGAGCAGCAAGCCGTACTTCCGGAAAGCAAGCCAGGCGCCGCCTGCGACCAGAGCGAGCACGGCGGCACAAGCCAAGGCTGCGAGCAGCGCCCGGGTACGCACGGCAAGCAGGCCGACGAGCAGGCCGCCTGCGAGCAGGATGGCCAGTTCGGCGCCCGCCGCCCAACTCGGACGATCGAGGAACTGGCCGGCCAACATCTGTTCGAGCGCCTGGGCATGTGCCTCGACGCCGGGCATCACGCCGAAAGGACTGAAACGCAGGTCCATCAATCCCTGCGCCGAGGCACCGACAAGAACGATCTGCCCGGCCAGCGCCTCGGCCGGAATCTCACCGGCCAGGATCCGCCAGGCCGGAATCGTCCGCTCAGGGCGTGATGGCGAGTAATGCACCCATAGCTCTCCACGGGCGCTTGTCGGAATGCGGAAGTCGCCAATCCGGATTTCGCCGAGCCCGCCATTGTCGGCCGCACCGGTAAATCCGTGGAGATGCCCGGCGCTGCGTAACGTGATGTGCGGCACACCCTGCGCGACGCGCAGCGACTCGGCGGCAAGGCCAGGCAGCGGCTGCTCGTCGAGGCGGATAACAAGCGGCACGCGACGCACGATGCCGTCGCCATCCGGGATGAAGCTCAGCGCCCCGTTGCCCTTCGCTGCCGCAGCGAGGAGCGGCAAGGCCGGCACGACGCTGGTGAAACGGTGCAACCAGGCTAGCTGCGGTTCGCCGAGGTGTACAAACGATGCCGTCGGCCCCGGCGCCAGGCCATCCGACACCACCTGTCTGCCGCGCTCGACCGAGAAGCCGAGCACCGCATCGGCCTGCCGCAGGCTAGCGGCCAGCAACTGGTCGTGATCGGGCAAGGCGAGGAGTTGCTTATGCAAGCCGCCATCGAGTTGCCAGAGTTCAGCGGCGGCACGCGGCGAGGTGCGGTCCGGCTCGGCGAACATGACGTCGAAGCCGATGGCCGCCACCCCGACCCCCTGCAGGCGATCGAGCAGTTCAGCCAGGCGCAGGCGTGGCCACGGCCACTGGCCGAGACGTTCGAGGCTGGCGTCGTCGATGTCGACGATGCGGACCGGGACTTCCACATAGGGACGCGGATGCCAGCGCTGAAACTGGTCAAAAAGATTGTTGCGCAGCGCCGCCTGCCATTCGCCGCCGCCAATCAGGAGAGTGGCCGCAAAAAGAAGCGGCAGCAGGGGCAGGACGAAGAGCCAGCGACTCCGCCCGGGTTGGCCCGTCACCATCCAGCACACCGGCGGAGCGGTTCAGGTGGCTGGTGCATCGACGTATTGGCTGATATCCACGGCATCGATCTGCTCCGGCTTGAGATAGCGCTCGGCGTATTGGCGATAAACCCCGGAAGTCAGGAAAAGGTCGAAAAGCACGGGATCGACATGCCGCTCCCGCTTGAAATTGGCCAGTATCTTCACGCACTCGGAGAGCTTCTTCATCGGCTTGTAGGGACGATCCGAGGCAGTCAGGGCTTCGAAGATATCGGCGATGGCCATGATGCGCGAGGGAATCGACAGTTGCGCGGCATCAAGCTGGCGCGGATAGCCGGTGCCGATCATGGTTTCGTGGTGCGTCCCGGCGTATTCCGGCACCCGGCGGAACTGCTTGGGGAAAGGCAGTTGTTCGAGCATGGCGATGGTCTGGATGATGTGCTCGTTGATCTTGAAGCGCTCCTCCTCGGTCAGCGTGCCGCGCCCGACGCTAAGGTTGTAGACCTCGCCGAAGTGGTAGAGACGTTCGGGAATGCGCACCTTCCAGCCGTGGCTCTCATCGTAGATGTCGCTGGTCTTGAGGCGCGGCACGACATGCCATGGCTGATTCGATAGCAAGCGCTCACACGCGGGCAATGGCTGAGCAGGTATCGCAGCACGCAACTGCACCTCTTCCTGCGACAAGCCGATCCGGTCATCGAAATGACGCAGCCAGGTTCTTTCGGCGATGTCCTGAAGGCGTGCGATGCGCTCGGGCGCCATGAACTCGCCGCCCAGATTGCACTCGGCGACGAAGGCGAAGTCGTCGAGCAGGCGCTCGCGCTGTTCCGCAAAGTGCGCATTGGCGATGGCCGGCTCTTCTCCGCGTTCATGGATGGCGAGCAGGCGCGCGATTTCGGCATCGCGCAGCAGCACCTCGAAACGAGTACGGATTTCGTGGATACGGTTGTAGATGGTTTCAAGCTTGGTCGCCTTATCGACGACGAACTCCGGTGTCGTCACCTTGCCGCAGTCGTGCAGCCAGGCACCGATGCGGAATTCACGCCAGGCATCGTCGTCGGCAAAACGGAAGTCGGCGAGCGGACCGCTCTCCACCTCGCAGGCCGCCTGGGCCAGCATGAAGGCGAGTTCCGGCACCCGTTCGCAATGACCGCCGGTATAAGCGCTCTTGGCGTCGATGGCGCCGGCAATCAGGCGGATCAGGGAATCCATCAGCAGGCGCTGGGCCTCGAGCAGGTTGTGGTTTTCCAGGGCGACGGCCGACTGCGCGGCCAGCGCTTCGACAAAGCCATGCAACTCGGGTGGGAAAGGCACCACCTCGCCGCTGTCGGGGTCGACGGCGTTGACCAGTTGCATGAGGCCGATGACCTCGCCGTCGCGCGGACTCAAGGGCACGGTCATCATCGAAATGGCGCGGAATCCCGACTCCTCGCTGAAGCGTTTGGTGCCGCTGACGTCGAAGCGCGTTTCGTTATAGACGTCGTCGATGACGACGACCTCGTTATGCAGGGCGGCGTAAACCACCACGTACTGCTCGTTGGGCGAACCGTCCGGCAGGTAGAGCGGAATCTCGACATCGGGAATCTTGTCATCGAGCAGGCGCTGAGCGAAGACCAGGGTGTTGCGCTCGGTCTTGAGGTAGAGCGTCGCCGCCGCACAGTTGGTGATTTCGCGCGCCCCGGCCAGGATGTGGTGGAGCAGCACGCCGCGGTCCTGCTCGCGGCTCAGGCGGATGCCGTTGTCGACCAGGCTGGCCAGCTTCTTCTGGGCCTTGTCGAGATCGATGGTGCGGCGATGAATGGCGTTCTGCATCACGCATTGCGCTTCGCCAAGGACGTTGATTTCATAGAGGAAACTATCCGGCTCCCGAGGTTGCTGCGAGAAGTCCAGGTGGCGCAGGCGTTCGGAATCCTCGGCCATGCCGCGCAGGGCAGCGGCCACGCGGCGGGAGCCGAGATAGGCTAGCGGCAGGAGCACGATCAGGATGAAGACGGACATCAGCATGACGTCCTTTTCCGCTTTCTTGTACGGCCCGAGAAAATCGCTGAGCGGCGCCGTCGCCACCACCGTGAAAGTACGCCCGCCGAGCGGCTGGGAGCGATGCAGGGCCATGACGAAGCGCTCGCCTTCGCCGGCACCGAGGTCGAGCAATTGCGCCTCATTGCGCTCGGCCGGCCGGGCCAGGACGGAGAGATAGGGATGCTTCACCTGGGCTGCCGGCGTCAGCAGCGCCACCGTGAGACCGGCATAGCGTTCGCCCTTGCCATGCACGGCGAGGACCCGCCCCTGGTCATCGAGGATCGCCACCATGCCGTTGGGCGGCAGACTCAAGCCGCTGAGGAAGGTTTGCAGCGAGGCCAGGCCGATGTCGATGGCAAGCACCCCCAGGTTGTCCGGCAAGGGCGTCGCAACCGTGATGCCGAGAGCACCGTTGGAAGCGAAGAGGTAGGGATCGGTTACCCAAAGCGCTTTACGCTGGATGGTCGCCGCATACCACGGACGCTGCGACGGCAGGAAACGGGCATCGCCTTCGCGACGGCCCAGCACCTGGCGCTGCTGGTCGAGAAAGATCCATTCTTCGCTACGCTCTGCCCCATCACTGCTGCCGATACGGCGCACCACGAAATAGGTTTGCGGCGGTGCCTGTAGCGCCTTGAGCTGCGCAGGTTCGGCATGGACGCCGATGACCTGCAGGAAATCCTCATTACCGAGGCCAAAGAAGCTGGAATAAACATTGGGATCGGCATCCATCGCAGCGATGAAGGCGGGCACCATGTCGCGCCGGTTGAGCCGCCCTGCGGCGTCGGCGAATTGGGTCGGGTCACCCTTCGCTTGGGCGCTGACGAAACGGGCACTGCGCTCCAGCAGATGTTCGAGACGCAACCAGATCTGGTCGGCGGCGATCGAGAAATTGCCCAGCGCACGCTCCTCGGCAACGTTCTTGAAAGTCTGGAAGACGGTCATCAGGAACATCGACGACAGCGCCACGACCAACAGCATGATCAGGCCCAGCACCCAGTGCTGGAACCGGATATTCAGTCCCTTGAACATGCCCCCTCCCCTCTGGCCGCCCCCCGGCCTCAAATCAGCGCAATGACACTTCCACCCGACGATTGCGCGGCTCCGAGGTTTCGTCCGGTGTTTTTACCAGCGGATTGCGTTCGCCGTGCGACTCGACGCTCAGGGCATGGACCTTCAGCCCCTTCTTCTTGATCAGCTCGGCCACCGCCTGCGCCCGTTTCAGGGCCAGCGCTTCGTTCTGCTCGGCCCTGCCCAGCGTGTCGGTATGGCCGATGATCGAGACATCCACCGCCGGCCGCTGCGCGGCGTTTTCGATGATTTTCGGCAGCAGCGCAGTCGAGTCCGGCGTCAGCTGGGCGCCGCCGACCTCGAAATAAAGGAGGAAGCGCTCGGGCAGTTTCGGGCGGGCCGCCATGGCACTGCCGAAATCGCGCTGAATGTCTGCCGCCGGCACGACAGCGGGCTTCGCCGAGCCATCGACGGGCGCCCCCTGGCCCGTCTGGTCAATCACCTGCTCGCCCTTCGCCCCCTTGACCACGACCGCGCCCGTCGTGCCATCCGGATTATCGAGCAGGACAACATAGGACTTGCTGCCGCAGGCGGTCAGCAGAAGCGCCCCCGCAATGACCAGCAGGCGCTTTGCGAGCGATGCCATGGGCTATTCCTCCACCTTGAGCAGGAACTGCGTCCCGCGTACGCCGATGACGCCGGCCGGCGTCGTCACGGTGACCGCATCCGGTTGCAGCTTGGCGATCACACCGGACACATAATTCATGCTGCCCTTGGCCAGCTTGCCATTCATCCGGAGCTTGCCCTGGCCGGGTTCGTATAGGTACTGATCGACCGTCAATTCGGTATTCGGCCCGAAGGACATCACCGTTTCATCCTTGAAGGTCACCCCCAGGCTGGCCTGTTGTCCGGTCCGCAGCACCGAGCCGACATGCACGGAGGTTCCGACCTCGGCCTTGCGCGCTTGTCCGGCGGTGACGACTGATGCATCTCCCGTAACATTTTTAACATAACCGATCGGCGGAGATTCGGCATACACGAGTGTCGCGCACAGCGCAGCGGCTATCAGGAACCATCGGCGCATTCTCGTTCTCCTTGTCACAAGGGCATTCTGATAATCTAAACCATTGCCGCGCCAAGACCAATCGACAGTCGGAGAAAAATCACGCCGCTGGCAACAAAGACGAGGCGCCGGAAACACGCAGGATATATTGTTTTGTCATTGCAAAATCCGAAGACAAAAAAAGGGAGCCCGAAGGCTCCCGAAAGGATGGCGAAGCGGGGGCTGTTCTCCCGATCGCACCCGCAGAGTGCTTAGTGTGCGTGGGCGCCAGCAGCGCCGAGGCCGGTCTGGGCACGGATGTACTGCTCTTCGTAGGCTTCCTTTTCGGCAGCGGCACGGGCGCTCTTGTCGGTGACCGAGAACAGCCAGGTGACAAAGAAGGCGAGCGTCATCGAAACGATGGCCGGGTGATCGTACGGGAAGATCGCGGCCGGATTGCCGAAGATCTTGACCCAGACGGTCGGCGACAGGATGACCAGGCCAACCGAGGAGATCAGGCCGGCGATACCGCCGAACAGGGCGCCGCGCGTGGTCAGGCCCTTCCAGTACATGGAGAGGATGAGCACCGGGAAGTTGACCGAGGAAGCGACGCCGAAAGCCAGCGCAACGAGGAACAGCACGTTCTGATCCTTGAAGGCGATGCCGAGCAGGATGGCGGTGATGCCCAGGCCGACGGAGGCGTAGCGCGTCACCTTCATTTCCTGTTGACTGGTGGCATTGCCCTTCTTGATCACGCGGGCATACAGGTCATGCGAGATGGCCGATGCGCCAGCCAGGGCCAGGCCGGAAACCACAGCCAGGATCGTGGCGAAGGCAACGGCCGACAGGAAGCCGAGGAAGACATCACCGCCGACCGCCTTGGCCAGGTGCATGACCGGCATGTTGCCGCCGCCGATGATCTTGCCGCCGACCTGGCCGCCTTCGAAGAAGGCCGGGTTGGTGCCGACGATGGAGATCGCTCCGGCACCAAGCACGATGGTGACGAGGAAGAAGAGGCCGATGAACCCGGTCGCGTAGAACACCGACTTGCGGGCTTCCTTGGCATTCGGCACGGTGAAGAAGCGCATCATGATGTGCGGCAGGCCGGCGGTACCGAACAGCAGACCCAGCGACAGCGAGAAGGCGGAGACCGGATCGGCCATCAGCGAACCCGGCATCATCAGCTTTTCGCCCAGCTTGTGCGACTCGATGGCCTTGGTGAAGAGGTTGTCGAGCGACCAGCCGAATTGCGACAGGGTCAGCAGCATCAGCGAAATGCCACCGCCGAGCAGCAGGCAAGCCTTGATGATCTGCACCCAGGTCGTTGCCGTCATGCCGCCGAAGGTGACGTACACCATCATCAGGATGCCGACGACGGCGACTGCGGTGTTGTATTCCAGACCGAAGAGCAGCTGGATCAACTGGCCGGCACCGACCATCTGCACGATCAGGTAGAAGCAGACCACGGTCAGCGAACCGATGGCGGCAAAGGTGCGGATGCGGCCCTGGTCGAGACGGTAGGAGGCAATATCGGCGAAGGTGAATTTACCGAGATTGCGCAGCCGTTCGGCGATCAGGAAGAGGATGATCGGCCAGCCGATGAAGAAGCAGACCGCATAGACAAAACCGTCGTAGCCCTTGAAATAGACCATCGAGGTGATGCCGAGCAGGGTCGCCGCCGACATGTAGTCGCCGGCAATGGCCAGGCCGTTCTGGAAACCAGTGATACCGCCACCGGCCGTGTAGAAGTCGGCGGTGGTCTTGGTCTTGCCGGCGGCCCACTTGGTGATGCCGAGCGTGGCCAGGACGAAGACCATGAACATGGCGATGGCGCTGACGTTGATCGGCTGCTTTTCAACACCTTCGATGGCCCCGCCGGCGGCGAGGACGCTGAAGGAAACGGCGAGCAGGCTGCCGGCAATCAATGCGTAGAGGGAGCGCTTCATTTGCGGGCCTCCTTGAGGACTTCTTCGGTCAGGCGGTCGAATTCGCCGTTGGCACGGCTGACGTAAACGCCCGTCAGCAGCCAGCCACCGATGATGATCAGCGCCGCCACCGGCCAGCCGATGGTGACGATGCCCGCATCGCCCAACTTTGCCGCAAACATCTGCGGCTGCGTGGAAACGAAGAACATGAAGCTGTAGTAAGGCAGCAGCACGACGAGCGAAAGAATGATCGCAAAGCGCGTGCGCTTGCCGACCAGTTCGGCGAACTTCGGGTTGGCCCGAACTTTCGCCTGGATAGTGTTTTCAGACATGATTCCCCCAGAGACTCTGTTTGGAAAAGGGTTACGAGTGTGCTGTTCTCGGTTTGCTGCGTTGCAGCCGCCGGGTCGCCTCAATGCGCGAAAGGTCGCCCGCCGGTCCGCTGTTCGGTTACATGTTCGGGTAGTTCGGCCCGCCTCCGCCTTCCGGCACCGTCCAGACGATGTTCTGGGTCGGATCCTTGATGTCGCAGGTCTTGCAGTGCAGGCAGTTCTGCCCGTTGATCTGCAGGCGCGGCAGGCCTTCTTCCTCACCGAGGATTTCGTACACCCCGGCCGGGCAATAACGCGTTTCCGGCGCGCCGTACTTCGCATAATTGACGCTGATGGCGACGCTCTCGTCCTTGAGGCGCAGGTGCGTCTGCTGGTTTTCCTCGTGGTTGGTGGCCGAGAGGAAGACCGAGGAAAGGCGGTCGAAAGTCAGCTTGCCGTCCGGCTTGGGATAGGCAATCTTCGGGAAGGCCGCCTTGTCGCCAAGTTGCGTGTGGTCCTCGTGGTGATGCAGGGTCCACGGTGCCTTGCCCTTGAAGACGTAGGTATCGATCGCCCCGTAAGCGAGCGCCCCCCACAGTCCCCACTTGAAGGACGGGCGGATGTTGCGCACCTGGTACAGTTCATCCCACAGCCAGCTCTTCTTGATCTGCTCGGCGTATTCCGTGGCTTCCGCACCGGCGTTGTCCTTGAACAGATGCTCGAAAACCGCTTCGGCAGCGACCATGCCCGACTTCATCGCCATATGCGTGCCCTTGATCTTGGGCACGTTGAGGAAGCCAGCGGTATCGCCGATCAGCAGGCCGCCCGGAAAAGTAAGCTTGGGCACCGACTGGTAGCCGCCTTCCGACAGCGCACGGGCACCGTAGGAAATACGGCGGGCGCCCTCGAAGAAGCCGCGGATCGCCGGATGCGTCTTGTAGCGCTGGAATTCCTCGTAGGGTGACAGCCACGGGTTCTGGTAGTCGAGACCGACCACCATGCCGACGGCGACCAGGTTGTTTTCCAGGTGATAGAGGAAGGAGCCGCCGTAAGTGTCGCTCTGCAGCGGCCAGCCCACGGTGTGGACGATCAGGCCGGGCTGATGCTTCGCCGGGTCGATCTCCCAGAGTTCCTTGATGCCGATGCCGTAGGTCTGCGGATCGACGCCGTCGCGCAGGTTGAATTTTGCCCACAGCTCCTTGGTCAGCGAACCGCGGCAGCCTTCGGCGAAAATCGTCTGGCGGGCATGCAGTTCCATGCCGGGCTGGAAGTTGTGGCCGGGCTGGCCATCCTTGCCGATGCCGAGATCGCCGGTGGCGACGCCCTTGACCGAGCCGTCCTCGTGATAGAGCACTTCGGCCGCGGCAAAGCCGGGGTAGATCTCGACGCCGAGCGCCTCGGCCTGTTCACCGAGCCAGCGGCAGAAGACGCCGAGGCTGATGATGTAGTTGCCGTGGTTGCCCATCTGCGGCGGCGTCGGCAGCTTCCAGGAACCGCCCTCGCTGAGGTAGAGCAGACGGTCTTCACCGGCCGGCGTGTTGAGCGGCGCACCGCGTTCCTGCCAGTCGGGGATGAGTTCGGCCAGTGCCTTCGGCTCGATCACCGCACCGGACAGGATATG
>JAEUOD010000189.1 GCA_016791065.1 Dechloromonas sp.
AAAGAGTGAGAGCTCGAAGTACAGCAGTTGCCCGAGGCCGCCGGCGCCGACGAAGCCGAGGATGGCGGCCATGCGGATGTTCATTTCCCAGCGGTAGAGCGTGTAGGCGAGCAGTTGCGGCGCGGCGCCGGGCAGGGTGCCGTAGAGGAAGGCCAGGCCGCCCGGCGCACCGCTCAGGCGCAGGCTGTGGCCGGGGGCGGGCGGGGCGTTGTCGAGCGCTTCGGCATAGAGCCGGCCGAGCACGCCGGTCGTGTGCAGCGCCAGAGCGAGGGCGCCGGCGAAGGGGCCAAGGCCGACGGCAAGAGCCGTGATCGTGGCCCAGACCAATTCTGGTACCGAGCGCAGGGTGTTGAGCAGGAAGCTGAAAGGCAGCCGCCATTTGGGGAGTGCCAGCAGCAGGCCGGCGATGGCGGCGAGCAGGGTGCCGACCACCGAGATGGCCAGGGTTTCCCAGATGCCGCGGGCGACCTTGAGCAGCCATTCCGGCGACAGGTCGGGCGGGAAGAAACCGGCGATGAATTCGCTGACGGAGTGAACGGCTTCGGCCGAGAACAAGGCGCCGAAACCAATGTCGAGCAGCCGGAAGCTGGCGATGATCGCCGCGAGGGTGGCGATCGTTACGCCGGTGCTGCGCCAGCCGAAGGGCGAGCGCCGGTTGGCCGGCGGCCTGTCGATGGCGCGGCGTAGCCAGCCGGAGAGGCCGTCGGCGGCGAAGACGAGGAGCATGAAGGTGAGCAGGATGCTGGCCGCCTCGCCGCCGTTGAGCATCTTCATGGCTTGGTCCATGAGCTGGCCGAGACCGCCGGCGCCGACGAAGCCCATCACCACCGAGGCTCGGATGGCGCATTCCCAGCGGTAAACCGTGTACGAAGCCAGCTCCTTGGAGGCCTGCGACAGCAAGCCGTAGAGGATGGCCAGCGGCCGGCTGGCGCCGCAGTGCCGCAGGGCGTGCGCCGGTCGGGCATCGACCGATTCGAGAATTTCGGCATAGACCTTGGCCAGCATGCCGCCGTAGGTCAGGCCGAGGGCCAGCACGCCGGCCGCCGGGCCGAGGCCGAAGACGCGCACGAAGAGCAGCGCCCAGACCAGTTCGGGGATGCCGCGCAGGACGGTGAGCAGGCTGCGCGTCAGCGGATTCTGCGTCGGTCGCTCGCGACCGGCTGCGCTGGCGAGGTAGCCGAGCGGCAGGGCGAGCAGGATGGCCAGCGCCATGCCGGCCGTGGCGATAGCCAGGGTTTCCAGGGTGGCCTGGGCCAGGTAGCCGAGGAAGTCGCGGCCCGTTTCCGGCGGCAGGAAGCCGGCGAGGAAATGGCTGATGACTTTCAGGTTGGCCGGGTCGAAGAGGGCGGCCGGCTTGAACTCAGCCGTCTGCAACAGTGGCCAGAGGATGGCGAGGGCGAGCAGCGTGCCGGTCAGGCGAGCGCGTGCCGCCGGGTCGTGCTCGGCCGGATCAAAGATCCGCACGTTATGCGGGAACACCAAAATGGGCCATGCGGTGACAGTTCGGACATAGGGCTATCGCGTTGCTTACTGAGTCCTCGCCACCCTGCGATAGTTGGATGATGTGATGTACTTCCAAATATGGACTTCCATCCTTCGCACGAAGAAACGGTGCTGGCTTTTTGCACTGCTCACAATGCCCCCTTGCTCGTATCAATACTTCCGCGACGACATCGGGATTACGCACAAACACTGCGGTTTGCACCATGAGTGTTTTCGGCATTTTCTGGGCTTGCAATAGGCGTTGCAGCCTGTTCTCCCGACTATCGCCAAGAGATTTCGTGACCTCAGACTCAAACATTCTGCAGTTCAAATCCCACGATGCATTACTACTTAGACTACGTTCCGCCTCGCTAACGATTCTTCTCATTGAATGCATCGTCGATTTCGAAATTGCTTCGTAGTATTCGATGTGGGCTCGTAAAGATGTAATTGCATTCTGTAGCCCTAGCGGCCCACGATCCGCCTCGATCTTCGATATGAAATATCTCATCGCATCCGAACTCATGGCTCGATGGAACTCCTTCCCCTCCACCAACTGACGATAGTCGTAAATGAAATCGCCTGCTGTCGCTTGATTTAATCCGTGCTTCGACACCAGGGATCGAATGCCATCGGCGCGTTTGATCTCACCCCCAAAAACCTGCTTTGCCGTTTCGTAGGCTGCAGCGACCTACTCTTGTGTAATTTTCATTTCAGTTGCTCGTTGTCGGAAAGCAAAAGCTTATAACTTTGCCATATTGACTCAGCAGCATGCGGCCCGGGTGGCGGGGTCGTTGGCGGCTGGCTGCGCGGCGGAGCGCGGCTCGCTGGCCAGCGTCGGCAAGGTCTGGCCCTCGCTGGCATAGAGTTCATGCAGCAGGGCGTCGTTGACCTCGGCGGCCGGCAGGTCGAAGGCAATGCGCCCGGCCTTGATGCCGACGATGCGCGGAAAGCAGCTCAGGGCCAGGTCGACCGCATGCAGGCTGCTGACCAGCGTGGTGCCGCTGTGCTCCGCCGCCTCGACGAGCAGGCGGACGGTGGCCAGCGCCAGGGCTGGGTCGAGCGCGGAGACCGGTTCGTCGGCGAGGATCAGTTCAGGCTGTTGGTAGAGCACGCGGGCGATGCCGACGCGCTGCAACTGGCCACCGGAGAGTTGGTCGCAGCGGGTGAACAGCTTGTCGGCGAGATCGAGGCGCGCGAGGGCCTCGCGGGCGCCGCCGATGTCGAGCGGGTAGAGCAGGGAGGCGAGCGACTTCCAGGCTGGCCATTGCCCGAGCTTGCCGGCCAGCACGGCAGTCACGACGCGCTGCCGGCCGGGAATCGGCGGTGCCTGATGCACGGTGCCAATGCGGGCGCGCAGGGCCTTGAGGGCGCCCGCGCTCAGCCCTGCGGTGGGCGTTTCGAGAATCCGGGCTTGCCCTGCTGTCGGTGCCAGGGCTGTACCTAGAACCGCCAGCAGCGAGGTCTTGCCGGCGCCGGAAGGCCCGATCAGGGCGATGCGCTCGCCCTTCTCCGCCCGTAGCGAAATGCTGTCCAGCGCCACAAAACCGTTGGCGTGGGTCAGGCCCACGCCGTCGAGCGCAAAACTCACTTGAGCAGACCGGCCGACTGGGCTGCCTTCTCGATGCCGTCGTAGTTTTCCTTCTTGGTCGGGATGAATTTCGAGGCGCGTTGCAGACCGAGGATTTCCTTGTGTTCCGGGTTGGCCGGATCGAGCTTGAGGAAGGCGTCGGTCAGCTTCTTGACCAGGGCCGGGTCGAGATCGCCGCGCACCGTCCAGTTATAGTCGAAATAGGGCGGGGTGGTGGCGAAGACGCGAACCTTGTCCGTATCGACCTTCTTCTGTTCGACCAGCTTTTCCCAGACCGAGGCGTTGAGCACGCCGGCCTCGGCCTTTCCGGCGGCGACGAAGGCGACGGTGGCGTCATGGGCGCCGGAGTAGGCGACGTTCTTGAAATCCTTTTCCGGGTTGAGGCCGGCCTGCTGCAGGAAGAAGCGCGGCATCAGGCTGCCCGAGGTCGAGGACGGGGCGCCGAAGGCGAAAGTCTTGCCCTTGAGGTCGCCGAGCCCCTTGATCGCCGGGTCGGCGGTGATGAAGCGGGAGGTGAAGACGGCGTCCTCGGCGCGCTGGACGATGGGGATGGCCGTGCCGTTGGTGCGGATCTTGGCCTGTACGAAGGTGAAGCCGCCGAGCCAGGCAAGATCGATCTTCTTGGTGGCCAGCGATTCGACGACGGCGGCGTAGTCGGTCACCGGCGTGAACACGACCTTCATGCCGGTCTGGGCTTCAAGGTACTTGCCGAGCGGCGCGAACTTGCGTTGCAGTTCGGTCGGCGCCTCGTCGGGAATGGCCGAAACGCGGAGCACGGTGTCGGCCGCGAAGGCGCCCAAGGGGAGGGAAAAGGCGGCGGCGCAGGCCAGCGCGCCCTGCAGCGCCAGACGGCGCAGGGGTGAAGAACTCATGGTCGATACTCCGGTTTCAACAGCAACCGCCGCCGCGCGGATGTCACGGCAGCTTACAAGGCGCCGGGGCGCCAATAATTTCCAGGGCGGTACGCAGACCGCGTGCGGCATTATATTGCGGCAGCGCGTTGTTCCGGCCTCCACTGAATCGTATTGCCGGCGGCGGTGTTATCCTGCCAGCCCCATGCTGGAAACCCTCGCCGCCGCCCTCTCGCTGCTTGCTCATTTTGACCATCGCCTGCTCGATATCGTCGGCTTGTCCTTGCGCGTCAGCCTGACGGCGCTGGCCATCGGCGCGGTGCTTGGCCTGCCGCTCGGCGCCTGGCTGGCGGTGGCCAGGTTTCCCGGGCGCGGCGCGATCATCGTTGCGCTCAACGCGCTGATGGGCCTGCCCTCGGTCGTCGTTGGCGTGCTCGTCTATCTCGCGCTGTCGCGGAGCGGGCCGTTCGGCAGCCTGGGCTTGCTCTTCTCGCCGGGGGCGATGATCGTTGCCCAGACCGTGCTAGTCGTGCCGCTGATCGCCGCGGTCTGCCGGCAGATCGTCGAGGATGCCTGGAAGGAATACGCTCCCGAGTTCTCGGTGATCGGTATCGGTCGCCGGCAGGCCGTGGCGCTTCTGCTCGCCGACTGCCGCTTCTCGTTGATTGTCGCCACCCTGGCCGGTCTGGGCCGGGCGATGTCGGAAGTCGGCGCGGTAATGATCGTCGGCGGCAACATCGACGGTTATACGCGGGTGATGACCACGGCCATCGCCCTCGAAACCAGCAAGGGCGACCTCGCCCTATCCGTGGCGCTGGGCATCGTGCTCATGGGCATCATCCTCGGCCTCAATGTCGTCGCCCACTTCTTGCGCTGCTGGGCGGCGCGGCGGTACGGCTGATGTTCCCGCTGCGCGTTTCCGGCCTGCGTTTCGCTCCGGATGGGCGAGCCATTCTCGACGGCCTCGATCTCGAAGTCTCGGGCGAGGGCATCAGCGTCATCCTCGGCCCGAACGGTGCCGGCAAGACGGTGCTGCTGCGCCTGCTCGCCGGTTTGCTGCCGCCCGATGGTGGCCGTCTCGACTGGGGCGGTGCGGCACAAGCCGGGGGGCGCCTGGCGATGGTCTTCCAGCAGCCGATGATGCTGCGCCTCTCGGTGTTCACCAACGTCGAATTCGCCCTGCGGCCACAGATGCCGTCGGCCGCGGATCGCCGCCAGCGGACGGCCGAGGTGCTGGCGCGGGTCGGCCTGGCGCACCGCGAGAAGGACTGCGCCCGCCTGCTTTCCGGTGGCGAACGCCAGCGTCTGGCGCTGGCCCGCGCCTGGGCGATGCGGCCGCGCCTGCTGCTGCTCGACGAGCCGACGGCGGCGCTCGATCCGTCGGCCACCGAGGCGGTCGAGCGCATCATCCGCGAAATCCGCACCGAGGGCGCCAAGGTGCTGATGACGACGCACAATCTCGGGCAGGCGACGCGACTGGCCGACGACATCGTCTTCCTGACGGATGGGCGCGTCCAGGAGCATGCGCCCGCCCAGCGCTTCTTCGCCCATCCGCAATCGCCGGCAGCCAAAGCCTTCCTGCAGGGGGAACTGCCGTGGCGAATTGCCTTCGAACGTTAAACGCAACCGAGAATTGCCCATGACCGATCACGCCAACCGTTCCCTGACCGCTGCCGAAGCCCGCGACCGCATGCTGGCCGAGGTGTCGCCCATCGTCGGCCACGAGTTCCTGCCGGTGCGCAGCGCCCTTGGCCGCATCCTCGCCGCCGACATCATTGCGCCGCACGACGTGCCGGCCCACGACAACTCGGCGATGGACGGCTATGCCGTGCATTTCGACAGCCTGGCCGGCGAGGTCGAGACACGGCTGACGGTGGTCGGCACCGCCTTCGCCGGCAACGCCTTCTCGGGGCTGGTCGGCCAGGGGCAGGCGGTACGCATCATGACCGGCGCCGTGCTGCCGGCCGGGGCGGACACGGTGATCGTGCAGGAAGTGACGCGGGTCGAGGATGGCGTGGTGATCGTGCCGCCCGGCCAGAAGAAGGGCCAGAACACCCGGCGCGCCGGCGAGGACCTGGCGCGCGGCGGCGTCGCGCTTGCCGCCGGCAAGCGCCTCGGACCGGCCGAACTCGGGCTGATCGCCTCGCTCGGTGTGGTCGAGGTCGCCGTCAAGCGCCGTCTGCGCGTCGCCTTCTTCTCGACCGGCGACGAGCTGGCGTCGCTCGGTACGCCGCTGGCGCCGGGCCAGATCTACGATAGCAATCGCTATACGCTGCATGGCCTGCTCGCCCGCCTGGGGGCGGACATCATCGACATGGGCGTCGTGCCCGACCGTCCGGAGGCTCTGGAAGCGACGCTGCTCGAAGCCTCGCAGGTGGCCGACGCGATCATCACCACGGGCGGTGTCTCGGTCGGCGAGGCCGATTTCATCAAGGAAGTGCTGGCCCGCCTCGGCGAGGTCAAATTCTGGAAACTCGCGATCAAGCCCGGTCGCCCCATGGCCTTCGGCAAGGTCGGCGACGCGTGGCTGTTCGGCCTGCCCGGCAATCCGGTGGCGGTCATGGTCAGCTATACCCAGTTCGCGCTCGACGCGCTGCTTCGCCTGTCGGGCCTCGACCCGGTGCCGGAGCGCCCACTACTCAATGTGGCGGCTGGCAACGCCATCAAGAAACAGCCGGGCCGCCGCGAATACCTGCGCGGTGCGCTGGCGGTGGTCGACGGCCAATGGCAGGTCAGGACGGCCGGCAACCAGGGCTCGGGCGTGTTGCGCTCGATGTCCGAGGCCAATTGTTTCGTCGTGCTGCCCGAAGGCTGTGCCGGCGTCCAGGTCGGCGAGATGGTTCAGGTGCAGTTGTTCGAAGGCCTGTTCTGAGCACCGAAACCGCCGTTTCCTGCAGCACCTGCCGGGCCTGTTGCTGCCGGCTCGAAGTCATGCTGATGGGCGACGACGACGTGCCGCCGGCCATGACGCGCCAGGACCGCTGGGGTGGCTGGGTCATGCATCGGCTTGAGGATGGCTGGTGCGTGGCGCTCGACCGCCGGACCATGCTGTGTACCATCTACGAAAGGCGGCCCTTCATCTGCCGCGAATACCAGGAAGGCGACTACGACTGCCTTGAGCAACGCCTGCAGTTACCCGCTACCCGAACGGACATGCCATGACGAAAGAGCAACCGAACAATCCCCTGCACGGGGTGACGCTGGAAAAAATCCTCAACGAACTGGTCGCCCATTACGGCTGGGAAGGACTGGGCCGGGAGATCGAGATCCGCTGCTTCACGCACGATCCGAGCATTGCCTCCAGCCTCAAGTTCCTGCGCCGCACGCCGTGGGCGCGGGAGCGGGTCGAATCGCTGTACGTGTACATGCTGCGGCGCAGCAATAAACCGGCATAATGGCGGTATTACAACGACTTGCATTCCTGATTGCCATGACCCGAATTGCCAGTTTCCTGCGCCAGACCCTCATCGTCCTTGCGGCCTGCGTCTGCCTGCCGGCATTGGCCAGTGATCAAGGCGGTGCGAGCGGCCCGGAACCCCTGGTCTTCACCGTCAATCTGGGCAACAACACCTATCTCCACTTCGGCCTGATCCTGGAGACGGCCACGCCGGAAGCCGGGCACGAGATCGTTGTTTTCCGGCCGAAGATCCAGCACGAGATCATTCTTCTCCTGTCCGGAAAGGATCCCGGGCACCTGCGCACCCTGCCCGGCAAGAAGGAACTGGTCGAGGAAATCATCGACGCCGCGAACCATGTGATTCACAGCAACGAGAAGAACGGGGTCAAGGAAGCCTTGTTCACCAAGTTCATCATCCAGTAGCCCCGTAGTGCCCCGGTCCGGGGAAATATCCTTCGCCGGGCTGTCTTCGGATAGGTATCATCTCCGGCCTTTCCGAAAGTGCCGTCATGATCATCCTCAAAAACGTAACCCTGCGCCGCGGTACCAAGACGCTGCTCGACAAGACGTCCGTCACCATCAATCCGGGCGAGAAGGTCGGCCTGGTCGGCCGCAACGGCGCCGGCAAGTCGACCCTGTTCGGCCTGCTCAACGGCTCGCTGCACGAGGATGGCGGCGATTATTCGATCCCGACCCAATGGCGCATGGCCCAGGTTGCCCAGGACATGCCGGAGACCGCGCAGAGCGCCACCGACTTCGTCATCGACGGCGACACCACGCTGCTTGCAGCGCGCAACGAGGTGGCCGAGGCCGAAGCGAGCGACGACGGCATGCGCATGGCCGAGGCCTACATGGCGCTCAACGACGCCGGCGAGCATGACGCCGAGGCGCGCGCCCAGGCGCTGATCCTCGGCCTCGGCTTCAAGGTTTCGGAATTGCGCAACCCGGTCGACAGCTTCTCCGGTGGCTGGCGTATGCGCCTGCAACTGGCGCGTGCCTTGATGTGTCCGTCCGACATCCTGCTGCTCGACGAGCCGACCAACCACCTCGACATGGATGCCCTGGTCTGGCTCGAAGCCTGGCTCAAGCGCTATCCGGGCACGCTGGTGATGATCAGCCACGACCGCGAATTCCTCGATGCCATCACCCAGGTCACGCTGCACATCGACAATGCCAAGCTGGTTCGCTACGGCGGCAACTACAGCAAGTTCGAGGACATGCGCGCCGAGCAGATGTTGCTGCAACAGGCGACGCTGGCCCGCCAGGCCGACAAGATCGCCCACCTGCAATCCTTCATCAATCGCTTCAAGGCCAAGGCCAGCAAGGCCAAGCAGGCGCAAAGCCGGGTCAAGGCGCTGGAGCGCATGGAGAAGATCGCGCCGGTGCTGGCCGATGCCGAATTCAGCTTCGAATTCCAGGAGCCGCAGAACCTGCCCAACCCGATGCGGTCGATGGTCGAGACCGCCATCGGCTACCCGCCACCGGAAGAGGCGCCGGAAGGCACGCCGCCGACCGTCATCGTGCGCGGCATCAACCGCTCGGTGATGGCCGGCCAGCGCATCGGCATCCTCGGCGCTAACGGTCAGGGCAAGTCCACGCTGGTCAAGACCATTGCCCGTGACCTCAAGGCGATCAGCGGCGAAGTCACCGAAGGCAAGGGCCTCAACATCGGCTACTTCGCCCAGCAGGAACTCGACGTGCTGCGCCCGCAGGACACCCCGCTCGAACA
>JAEUOD010000046.1 GCA_016791065.1 Dechloromonas sp.
TGCTGGGGCCAAACGGGACAGAGTCGCCACGTCGGACATTCCATGCCTCCAGCGGGTTGAAAAAACAGGATTTTACCCTTCCCGCAATTTGACCAGAAGCCCCCGGATGGAGTATTTTCGCGTGTTTCCTTGAATCCTCCCGAAATGGCTAAATCCTCCATCGCCGACATGAAATTCGAGACGGCGCTTAGCGAGCTCGAAACCCTCGTCCAGAGCATGGAGGGCGGCAAACTCGAACTCGAAGAGTCGATCGCCGCCTATCGCCGTGGCATGGAATTGATGCAGCATTGTCAGGCCCAACTGGCCCACGCGGAGGAACAGATTCGCATCCTCGAGAACGGCCAGTTCAAGGATGTGGACCGAAACAGCCTGGAGGCCTCATGAACACCCGCTCCTTCCCCGACTGGATGGCAGCGACGCAGGCCCGCACCGAAGCCGCCCTTTCCCGCCACCTGCCAGGCGCCGACAGCATCCCAGCGCGCCTGCACGACGCCATGCGCTATGCCACGCTGGGCGGCGGCAAGCGCGTCCGACCGCTGCTCGCCTTTGCCGCCGGCGAACTGAGCGGTGCCACACCGGAAAAGCTCGATATCGTGGCCAGCGCCGTCGAGATGATCCACGCCTATTCGCTGGTCCATGACGACCTGCCTTGCATGGACGACGACGTCCTGCGCCGCGGCCGTCCGACCTGCCACGTCGAATACGACGAACCGACCGCCCTGCTCGTCGGCGACAGCTTGCAAACCCTGGCGTTCGAACTGCTGGCCACGCAGGCCATCGCCGAACCGGTCCGCCAGCTCGAAATGATCGCGCTGCTCGCGCATGCCAGCGGCTCGCGCGGTATGGCCGGCGGCCAGGCGATCGACCTTGCCTCGGTCGGCAAGCCGCTCACCCAGCCCGAACTGAAGTTGATGCACGCATTGAAGACCGGCGCCCTGATCCGCGCCGCCGTGCTGCTCGGCGCACTCGCCGGTGAGCCGCTTTCCGGCGACGAACGCAACAATCTCGACCGTTTCGCCAAACGCGCCGGCCTGCTTTTCCAGGTCGTCGACGACATCCTCGACTGCACGGCGAATACCGCCACGCTCGGCAAGACCGTCGGCAAGGACGAAGCGGCCGACAAGCCGACCTACGTCAGCCTGCTCGGCCTCGATGCCGCCCGCACCTACGCCGAGGAACTGCGCGGCGACGCCCTCGATGCCCTGGCCATCTTCGGCACGCGCGCCAGCCGGCTGACCCAGCTGGCCGACTACATCTGCCATCGGCAATTCTGAAATGAGCCCATTCAAACTGCTTGAAACCATCAACAGCCCGGCCGACCTGCGCCGACTGGACCGCAAGCAACTGCCGCAACTGGCCGATGAACTGCGCGCCTTCCTGATCGAGTCCGTCTCGCAGACCGGCGGCCACCTGTCGTCGAATCTCGGCACCGTCGAGCTGACGATCGCCCTGCACGCCATCTACAACACACCGGAAGACCGCCTGGTCTGGGACGTCGGCCACCAGTGCTACGCCCACAAGATCCTCACCGGACGACGCGAGGGCATGAACCGCCTGCGCATGCACGGCGGCGTTTCCGGCTTCCCCAAGCGCTGCGAGAGCCCCTACGACACCTTTGGCGTCGGCCATTCCTCGACCTCGATCTCGGCCGCCCTCGGCATGGCCTTGGCCGCCCGCCAGAAGGGCGAGGACCGCAAGGCCATCGCCGTCATCGGCGACGGCGCGATGTCGGCCGGCATGGCTTTCGAAGCATTGAACAACGGCGGCGTCGGCGATGCCGACCTCTTGGTCATCCTCAACGACAACGAGATGTCGATCTCGCCGCCGGTCGGCGCATTGAACAACATCCTGACTCGCCTGATGTCGGGCAAGACCTACAACGCGGCCCGCTCGGCCGGCCGCCACATGCTCGGCTTCGCGCCGCCGCTGCTCGAACTGGCTCGCCGCGCCGAAGAACACGTCAAGGGCATGATCGCCCCCGGCACGCTATTCGAGGAATTCGGCTTCCACTATTACGGCCCGATCGACGGCCACGATCTCGACGCCCTGATTCCGACGCTGGAGAACCTCAAGAAGCTCAAGGGCCCGAAGTTTCTCCATGTCATCACGAAAAAGGGCCAAGGCTACAAGCTGGCCGAGGCCGATCCCATCCTCTACCACGGCGTCGCCAAATTCACGCCCGACGAGGGAATCAAATCCGGCAAGGGCGGCGGCAAGCTGACCTACACCCAGGTCTTCGGCGACTGGCTGTGCGACCAGGCCAAGGCCGACCCGCGCCTGGTCGGCATCACCCCGGCGATGCGCGAAGGTTCCGGCATGGTTCGCTTCGCCAACGAACATGCCGACCGCTACTACGACGTCGGCATCGCCGAGCAGCACGCTGTCACCTTTGCCGCCGGCCTCGCCTGCGAAGGCCTGAAGCCGGTCGTCGCCATCTACTCGACCTTCCTGCAGCGCGCCTACGACCAGCTCGTCCATGACGTAGCCCTCCAGAACCTGCCGGTCGTCTTCGCCGTCGACCGCGGCGGCCTGGTCGGCGCCGACGGGCCGACGCATCACGGCACCTTCGATCTATCCTTCGTCACCTGCATCCCGAACATGGTCATCATGACCCCCTCCGACGAAGCCGAATGCCGCCGCATGCTGTCCACTGCCTATGCGCTGGATTGCCCGAGCATGGTGCGTTACCCCCGTGGTGGTGGCAGTGGAGCTGTTCCTGAAGAAAACCTGGAGACTCTCCCGCTCGGCAAAGGCGAAATCCGCCGCCAAGGCAAGGACGTTGCCCTGCTCGCCTTCGGCAGCCTGCTGCCGGCCGCCCTCGCCGCGGGCGAGGAGCTAGACGCGACGGTGGTCAACATGCGCTTCGTCAAGCCGCTGGATATTGAATTGATCCGCGAGTTGGCCGGGAACCATTCCCTGTTGGTCAGCATCGAAGAAAATGCAGTGATCGGTGGTGCAGGCTCGGAAATCGAGCGCGTGCTCGCCGAACACGGCCTCAACGTACCGCTGATCCGCCTCGGGCTGCCCGATCGTTTCATCGACCACGGCGAGCAGGGCCAGCTCCTCGCGGAACTGGGCCTGGACAAGGCGGGCATCGTACGCAGCGTACGGGCCCGGACCAGCAGCCAGTAAAAGATAAAAACTTCATGAACAGCCCCCAGCCCATCCCCGACGTACAGAACTCGGCCGATACCCGGCAAATCGCCATCAACAAGGTCGGCATCAAGGCCATCCGCCATCCGATCAAGGTGCAGGACAAAGCCGCCGGCGTGCAGCACACGATCGCCGTCTTCAACATGTATGTTGGCCTGCCGCACAATTTCAAGGGCACGCACATGTCCCGCTTCGTGGAGATTCTCAACAGCCACGAACGTGAAATTTCGGTCGAGAATTTCCCGGCCATGCTCGGCGACATGCTGGTCAAACTCGAAGCCCAATCCGGCCACATCGAGATGAACTTCCCCTACTTCATCAACAAGACCGCCCCGGTTTCCGGTGTTCAGAGCTTGATGGACTACGACGTCACCTTCATCGGAGACATCTGCGGCGGCGAGATCGTGACCTCGACCAAGGTGGTCGTCCCGGTGACCAGCCTCTGCCCCTGCTCCAAGAAGATTTCGGAATACGGCGCCCACAACCAGCGCTCGCACGTCACCGTCACCGCCCGCACCAACGGTTTCGTGTGGATCGAAGAACTCGTCCAACTCGTCGAGCAGGAAGCCTCCTGCGAACTATTTGGTCTGCTCAAGCGCCCGGACGAAAAATGGGTCACCGAACGCGCCTACGACAACCCAAAGTTCGTCGAAGACATGGTCCGCGACGTCGCCGCCCGCCTCAATGCCGAGCCACGCATCGATGCTTACGTAGTCGAATCCGAGAATTTCGAGTCAATCCACAATCATTCGGCCTACGCCCTGATCGAGAAGGACAAGACGCGCGCCTGAAGCCGCTCTTTCAGCACCAAACAAAACGGGGCGCCGAAGCGCCCCGTTTTCATTTTGGCTCAAGCAATCGCTTAGGCTGCGACAACCGGCTTTTCCTTGCGGGTCAGCTTTTCCTTGATACGTGCGGACTTGCCCGAACGATCGCGGAGGTAGTACAGCTTGGCACGACGGACATCGCCGCGGCGCTTGACTTCGATCGAAGCAACCAGCGGAGAGTAGGTCTGGAAAGTACGCTCGACGCCTTCGCCGGAAGAGATCTTGCGAACGGTGAAGCCGGAGTTCAGGCCACGGTTACGTTTGGCGATGACGACGCCTTCGTAAGCCTGCAGACGCTCGCGGTTGCCTTCCTTGACCTTCACTTGCACGACGACGGTGTCGCCCGGTGCGAATTCGGGAATGGTCTTGCCCAGGCGGGCAATTTCTTCTTGCTCGAGTTGTTGAATCAGGTTCATGTGAGATCCTTTAGTT
>JAEUOD010000130.1 GCA_016791065.1 Dechloromonas sp.
CGTTCGCGTCGATCGGCGCACCAAAACGGGGATATTCCAGACGGGAATTCCCCGTTTTTTTGTTCAAGTTCATGATTTTCCGTCATGGCATGTCTGTTGCTGAAGGCAAGCCCGGAAGGAAAATTATGAAATTCGAAGTCATATCCACCTGTTGTCCGTACGCAAGGCGAGACCGCCAATCTGCGCAGGAAACAGGTTGCGTCCCGGATCGGTGGCGCATGATGTCAGAATATGCACCCGAACAAGCCGCGGCAGTCTGTGAGCGGAGGAGGAGATCATGAGTTACGGACAATACATCAAGGAGATCGGGCGGGGCGCCGAAGGTGCCCGCGATCTGTCGCAGGAGACTGCCCAGCAGCTCTATGCCGCCATGCTTGACGGCGGCGTGCCCGACCTCGAGTTGGGCGCCATCCTGATCGGCCTGCGGGTCAAGGGCGAGTCGCTCGACGAAATGCTCGGCTTTCTTGCCGCCGCCGCCGAACGTACGCATCGCCTCGACCTGCCGCACGGTCGGGTCCGCCCCGTGGTGCTGCCGAGCTACAACGGCGGTCGCAAAGAGGCCAACCTGACGCCGCTCCTGGCATTGCTCCTGCAGCGTTTCGGCATCCCGGTCGTCGTGCATGGCCTGCTTGAGGGCTTCGGGCGTATTACCAGCGGCCTGATTTTCCGCGAACTGGGCGTCATGCCGATGACCTCCAGCACCCAGGCCCAGGCGACGCTGGCCGAGAAGGGCCTGGCCTTCGTGCCGCTCTCTGCGCTCTGTCCCGGAATCCATAACCTGCTTGCCCTGCGCAGCCGGATGGGGGTGCGCAACAGCGCGCACAGCCTGGTCAAACTGCTCAATCCCTTCCATGGCGAGGCCGTTCTGGTCGCCCCGGCGACGCATCCCGACTTCATCGAGTTGATGCGCAACATCCTCGTGGCGCGGGGCGAAGTCGGCCTGCTGTTGCGCGGGACCGAGGGCGAACCGTTTGCCAATCCCAAGCGCCGGCCGCGGCTGGAATACGTCCACGACGGTGTGGTCGATCCGTTGTTCGAGGCTGAACACGAGAGCCTGCGTGCCTTGCCGAACCTCCCGGAGTCGAATGATGCGGCGACGACGGCGAAGTGGATCCGGCGCGTGCTCGATAAACAGATTCCCCTGCCCAAGCCGATCGCCAATCAGCTCGCCTGCCTCCTTTTTGCCAGCGGCTATGCCGAGGATTTCAACCAGGCAAAGGCGATCGTCGCGGTCGAGGCCACGGGCCTGGCTACGGGCGGAAATTGATTGTCCGACGCACCGCCTTGGCCGGCAACGCCCGGATTTGGTGCGGGAAATTGATGTGTCTGAAATAGATAGTTATATAGAATCAATGGCTTAAATGCCGGCACGCTGATTGCTAGTTGATCGGTGGTACAGCGAATCAGCCGCCAACGAGGGCGGTTAGATGGCAACGACGTCATGCGCTGAAGTAAATTTTTTTGCACCCTCGGGTGCGCGCAACGTTGGAGTCCATCATGAGCAAGCCCCGTCTCGTCCTGATCGGCAATGGCATGGCCGGTGTCCGTACCGTCGAAGAACTGCTGAAGATCAATCCTGATCACTACGACATCACGATCTTCGGTGCCGAGCCCCATCCGAACTACAACCGTATCCTGCTTTCCCCGGTCCTTGCCGGCGAAATGACTGTCCAGGAGATCGTCCTCAACGAGCTCGACTGGTACAAGCAGAACAAGATCACGCTGCACACGGGCAAGCAGATCACCCGGATCGACCGTGCCGCGCGCAAGGTGATTGCCGACGACGGCACCGAAGAGCGCTACGACCGCCTGCTCATCGCGACCGGCTCGACCCCGTTCATGCTGCCCATCCCCGGCAACGACTTGCCCGGCGTCATCGGCTACCGCGACATCAAGGACACCGACGAGATGATCGAAGCCGCCCGCCTGCACAAGCACGCGGTGGTCATCGGCGGCGGCCTGCTCGGCCTCGAAGCCGCCAATGGCCTCAAGCTGCGCGGCATGGACGTCACCGTCGTGCACCTCGGTCCCTGGCTGCTCGAACGTCAGCTCGATGAAGTCGCCGGCAAGATGCTGCAGAAGTCGCTCGAGGACAAGGGCCTCAAGTTCCTGCTGCAAAAGCAAACCGAAGCGTTGATCCAGGGAGAGTCGGGGCGGGTTGCCGCCGTTCGTTTCAAGGATGGCATGCAGATTCCCGCCGACCTCGTCGTGATGGCTGCCGGTATTCGCCCCAACTACGCGCTGGCCGAGAAATCCGGCATCTACTGCAATCGCGGCATCGTGGTCAATGACACCATGCAGACCTACGATCCGAAGGTGTACGCCGTCGGCGAGTGCGTCAGCCACCGCGGCATCGCCTACGGCCTGGTGGCGCCGCTCTTCGAGCAGGCCAAGGTTGCGGCCAATCACCTGGCCGGCTACGGCATCGGCCGTTACACCGGCTCGGTCACCTCGACCAAGCTCAAGGTGACCGGCATCGATCTCTTCTCGGCCGGCGACTTCGAGGGCGGCGCGGACACCGACACGATCGTGCTGTCGGATCCGCGGGGCGGCCAGTACAAGAAGCTCGTGC
>JAEUOD010000102.1 GCA_016791065.1 Dechloromonas sp.
GCTGCTGTTTCGTGGCCTGCTGTAGACATAATCAGGGTTTCTTCCAGAACGCTATAAAACCTGCATGCAAAACAATCGCAAAGCCGATCAGCAAGCTGGGCCAGTGCACCTCGGGATACCCCTTGATGGCGATTGCCAGTAATCCAATGGTGGCGCCGATCTTGAGGAACTCACCGATGAAGAAGTTCGCCGCGTACGAAGCGCCTGGGCGATTGCTCAACATCGTCAGCCGGATGGCAAAGAAAAGGTTGGGAAGTATGCAGGCGATAGACGCCAATCCCACCGAAACGAGCCCCCGCGTTCCTGCGATCAGACCTGCCCCGATTGCTGTTATCAGTGCTGCACCAAATTGGAGATAAATCGCCTTGAACATGGTGCTCTGCAATCGTTGACCGGACGTGCCACACAGACCTAAATGATACAAGACTGCGCGTTTCTACGTCAATGAAAATTAGGGGTTTTCCCGTAGGTATTTCGTTGACTGGTGCGGCTTAGCGCAGTTTTCCGAGGATGCCTTCGAGCTGTTCGAGGTCGCCGAATTCGATGGTGATTTTGCCGGCGCCCTTCTTATTACTGCGAATAGCGACGTTGGCACCTATGACATCGGAGAGTTCCTCCTGCAAGCGGAGGAGGTCGCGGTCGACCGGTTGGGCGGCTGACGTCTTTGGCGGATTGACGATCTGCTGAACCAGTCGTTCGGCTTCACGGACCGACAATCCCTTCTGCACGATGCGTTGGGCGACGGCGATCTGCTGGGCTCCGGCCAGCGGTAGCAGGGCGCGGGCGTGGCCCATGTCAAGTTTGCCGCTCATTAGCAAGTCCTGAACCGGAGCGTTCAGCTGCAACAGTCGCAGCAGGTTGCTCGCCGCCGGGCGCGAGCGGCCGACGGCGTCGGCCGCCTGCTGGTGGGTGAGGCCGAATTCGTCGATCAGGCGTTGCAAGCCGAGGGCTTCTTCAAGCGGATTGAGGTTTTCGCGCTGGATGTTCTCGATCAGCGCCATGGCCAGCGCCTGCTCGTCCGGGATGCTGCGCACCAGCACCGGCACTTCGCCCTGGCCGGCCAGTTGGGCGGCACGCCAGCGGCGTTCGCCGGCGACGATTTCGTAACGCTCGGCGCCCGGTGTGTGATCGATGGCGCGCACCAGGATCGGTTGCATGACGCCCTGGGTCTTGATCGACGCAGCCAGTTCGGCCAGCGAGGCTTCGTCCATCTGGCTGCGCGGTTGATACTTCCCAGGCTTGAGGCGATCGACAGGCAGGTTGCGCATCTCGTCCTCGGATTTGTGATCGCTGCCGGTCAGCAGTGCGTCGAGGCCGCGGCCGAGTCCCTTCATCTTGATCATTTGGCGATCCTTTCGAGGATTTCCTGGGCGAGCGCGCTATAGGCCTGCGCACCCTTGGAGTTCTTGTCAAAGGCGATGACTGGCTTGCCGTAGGAGGGGGCTTCGGCAAGGCGCACGTTGCGCGGCACGATGGTCTTGTAGACCTTGTCGCCAAAGTGGCTTTCGAGTTCGTTCGACACCTGCTGGGTCAGCGTGCTCTGGCCGTTGTACATGGTGCGCAGCAGACCTTCGATCTCCAGTCGGGAATTGAGATGGTGGCGCACCTTGCGCAGCGTCTCGACGAGATCGGACAATCCCTCCAGTGCGTAGTATTCGCACTGCATCGGAATAAGGACGGAGTCGGCAGCCACCAGCGCGTTGACCGTCAGCATGTTGAGCGCGGGCGGACAATCGATGAGCACGTAGTCGTATTCGTCGTGGTTCTGACTCAGCGCTGTCTTGAGGCGGTACTCGCGGCGATCGATGTCGATCAGTTCGACTTCGGCCCCGGCCAGTTCCCGGTTGGCGGGCAGCACGTCGAAAGCGAAGTCGGTCTTGATGCAGACTTCGGTGAGTGAAGCGGCGCCGATCAGCAATTGGTAAACCGTGGGCAGCGCTTCTTTCTTGGTGATACCGGCGCCGGTCGTCGCATTGCCTTGCGGGTCCATGTCGATGAGCAGCACGCGCTGGCCCTCGGCGCCGAGCGAGGCGGCGAGGTTGACGGCCGTCGTTGTCTTGCCGACGCCGCCCTTCTGATTGGTGATGGCGAGTACTTTCATGAGCCCGCTTTCAGGATGATGAGGTGGCGTTCGGCATCGAGGCCGGGGACGTGTAGCGGAATGATCCGGTCGACGACGATGCCGGTCGGCAACACGGCGATTTCGTCATCCGGGCGAACGCCCTTCATGGCGAGCCAGCGGCCGCCAGGCGCCAGCAGATGACGGGTCAGTTCGACGAAGAGCTTGAGTTCGGCGAAGGCGCGCGAACTGATCTGGGCATACTGGCCGCTCATCTGCTCGACGCGAGCGTGATGTGCCGAAACGTTCTTCAGGCCGAGCTGGATGGCCGCTTGCTGCAGGAAGGTGGCCTTCTTCTGCACGGCATCGACCATGCTGACTGACAGTTCCGGTCGGGCGATGGCCAGCGGAATGCCGGGCAGGCCGCCGCCGCTGCCGACATCGAGCAGCGGTCCGTCGCCGATGTGCGGCAGGATGGCCAGGGAGTCGAGCAGGTGATGGGAGATGGCCTGCTCCGGATCGCGCAGGGCAGTCAGGTTGTAGGTCTTGTTCCACTTGAGCAGCAGGTCGCGGAAGGCGAGCAACTTGTCCTGCTGCTCGGCAGAGAGTTCGATTCCGAGTTCGGCGAGTCCCGCCGCAAGATTGATCGCGCTCATGCGGCCTGCGACAGATTGTGGCGCTTCAGGTGGATCAGCAGCAGCGAAATGGCGGCCGGCGTGATGCCCTGGATGCGCGAGGCCTGGCCGATGGTCTGCGGCTTGTGCAGGGCGAGCTTCTGCTTGACCTCGTTGGACAGGCCGGCGACCGTACCGTAGTCGAGATCGGCTGGCAGCACGGTGCGTTCGTAGCTGGCCGACTTGGCGACTTCTTCTGCCTGGCGGTCGATGTAGCCTTGGTACTTGGCGGAGATTTCGAGTTGCTCGACGACCAGTGGATCGGTCTGTGCCTCCCCGGCACCGGGCAGGGTGAGCAGGTTGGCGTAGCTGACTTCGGGTCGGCGCAGAAGTTCGAACAGGTTGTATTCGTGTTCGATGGCCTTGCCAAGGACGCGGATACAGTCGTCGGCCGGTGTGATTTTCGGATTGACCCAGGTGGCCTTCAGGCGTTCCTGCTCGCTGGCGATGGCGTCACGCTTGCGGCAGAAAGCATCCCAGCGGATGTCGTCGACTAGGCCAAGTTGGCGGCCCTGTTCGGTCAGGCGCAGGTCGGCGTTATCTTCGCGCAGGCTGAGGCGGAATTCGGCACGGCTGGTAAACATCCGGTAGGGGTCGGAAACGCCGCGTGTGATCAGGTCGTCGACCAGTACGCCGAGGTAGGCTTCGTTGCGCTTCGGGCACCAGCCATCGCGGCCTTTCACGTAATTGACTGCGTTGATGCCGGCCAGCAGACCTTGGGCGGCGGCTTCTTCATAACCGGTGGTGCCGTTGATCTGTCCGGCGAAGAACAGGCCGTTGATGGCCTTGGTTTCCAGCGTGTCCTTGAGACCGCGCGGATCGTAGAAGTCGTATTCGATGGCGTAGCCGGGACGCAGGATGTGGCAGTTTTCCAGGCCCTTGATCGAACGCACCAGCGCCAGCTGGATGTCGAAGGGCAGGCTGGTCGACACGCCGTTCGGGTAGATCTCGTGCGTGGTCAGGCCTTCCGGCTCAAGGAAGACGTTGTGCTGGTTCTTGTCGGCGAAGCGGTGGATCTTGTCCTCGATCGACGGGCAGTAGCGCGGGCCGACGCCCTCGATGACGCCGGTGTACATCGGCGAACGGTCGAGGCCGCTGCGGATGATGTCGTGAGTGCGCTCGTTGGTTTCAGTGATCCAGCACGGCAGCTGCTTTGGATGCTGGGTGGCGTTGCCGAGGAAGGAAAAAACGGGCATCGGGTCATCCGAGTGCTGCTCTTCCATCACCGAGAAATTGATGGTCTTGCCGTCGAGTCGCGGCGGCGTGCCGGTCTTCAGGCGGCCTTGCGGCAGGTTCAATTCCTTCAGCCGGGCGGCCAGCGAAACCGAGGGTGGATCGCCCATGCGGCCGCCGGTGTAGTTCTCCAGCCCGACGTGGATCTTGCCGTTGAGGAAGGTGCCGGCGGTGAGCACCACCGCTTCGGCCATGAAGCGGATGCCGAGCTGGGTGACGGCGCCGCAGACCTTGTCGCCTTCGACGATCAGGTCGTCACAGGCTTCGGCGAAGATGGTCAGGTTGGGCTGGTTTTCCAGGCGGCGGCGGATGGCCTGCTTGTAAAGCACGCGGTCGGCCTGGGCGCGCGTGGCGCGTACCGCAGGACCTTTCGAGGCGTTGAGGATGCGGAACTGGATGCCCGATTCGTCGGTGGCTGCAGCCATCGCGCCGCCCAGCGCATCGACCTCGCGCACCAGATGGCCCTTGCCGATGCCGCCGATCGAGGGATTGCAACTCATCGCCCCGAGGGTATCGAGATTGTGGGTCAGCAGCAGCGTGTTCGCTCCCGCCCGCGCCGCGGCCAGCGCGGCTTCGGTGCCGGCATGACCGCCGCCGACGACGATGACATCGAAACGGGTGGGATAGAGCATGGGAATGGCTTTGTTGCAGCGCAGTATCGGACCGCGGATTTTACGTCAGGTCGCTGAAATTTCGAAGTTTTCCCGGCCCGCCTTGCCGTGGCTGCCGAACTGAAGTAACTTGCCCGAAACATGCTCAATTCAGCCATGGCCCATGAATCCCCTCGATAACGAAGAGATGCTGCTGGTGCTCCAGCAGACGCTCACCAAAAAACGGGTTTTGATTGTCGATCGTCACTCGCCCGCCCGTGACTCCCTGCGGCTGATGCTCGGCGCCCTGGGCGTCACTGCCGTGCATGGTGCCGGCAATTCGGCCGAGGTCATCCGCCAGGTCAAGGGCAACCGTTTTGACATCATTCTGTCCGATTTCGTCCTTGACGACGGACGCGACGGCCAGCAACTGCTCGAAGAGCTGCGCCATGCGCATCTCATTCCGCTATCGACGGTCTACATGATCATCACCAGCGAACGCGGCTACACCAATGTCGTCGCCCTCGCCGAACTGGCGCCGGACGACTACCTGATCAAGCCCTTCACCGCCGAGCAGTTGCAGGCCCGGCTGATCAAGGCGATCTACAAGAAGCATGTCATGCGCAAGATCTACGAGCAGATCGAGCGCGGCGCTTTGGCTGAAGCGATTGCTGCGGCTGACCGGGTGATCCAGCAGCAGCCGCAATACATGTACGACGCGCTGCGCTTCAAGGGCGAACTGCTGCATACCCTGGGTCGGACCCAGGAAGCCGAGGAGGTCTTCCGCCGTGTCCTCGAAGGGCGTGTCGTCCCTTGGGCCAAGATGGGCCTGGCGACGGCATTGCGGGACCGCGGCGCGCTCGACGAGGCCGAGCAACTGGCCGAGCAGGTGACGCAGGAAGCGCCGGAATTTCTCAGTGCCTACGATTTCCTCGCCTCGGTGCATGAAGCGAAAGGCAAGCTGCAGGCTGCACAGCAGGTGCTGCAACGGGCAGCCGACGCTTCGCCACACAACACCTTGCGTCAGCGCCTGGTCGGCGATGTCGCGGCGCGCAACAAGGACCTGCTGGCGGCCGAGAAGGCCTACGGCAAGGTCATCGAGCGCAGCAAGGGGTCCAGCCTGCGCACGGTGGATGATTACGCCAATCTGTCGCGCGTGCTGGTCGAGCGGGGCGATGCGGCGGCATCGCGGAAGATCGCCAGCGAAATGAAGCGCGAATGGCGCGGCGACAAGCAGGCCGAGATGGCGGCGCTGGTCACTGAAAGCCTCTGTCTCGATTTCGAGGGCGCGGGCGAAAAGGCGAAGCAACTGGTCGAGCAGGCGCTCGAACTGCAGCAGCAGATCAAGGACGAAGGCAGCCAGAAGGGCAAGCATGTTTCGCAGCGCCTCGCCGTCGATCTGGCCCATGCCTGCTACGCCACCGGCAAGGAAGACGCTGCGCAGAAGATCATGCGCCAGGTGGCGGCCGAAAACCATGAAGATCCCCACCTGATCGACCACATCACGCAGGTTTTCCATAAAACCGGCCAGCCCGATGCCGGCAAGGCCCTGCTCGACCAGGTCGGCAAGGAAATCGTCGAGCTCAACAACAAGGGCGTCATGGCGGCGCGTAGCGGCGATCTCGAAGGCGCCGTGCAACTACTGATCCAGGCTGCCGAGCAGGTGCCCAACCTGCAATTCCTGGTCAACGCCGCCAAGGCCATTTTCACGCTGATGGACAAGAAGGGCTGGGATGCCGATCTGGCGGTCAAGGCGCTGGACTACCTGCAGCGCGCCCAGCGCAAGGATCGCAAGAGCCCGAAGGTGGCCTCCGCGCGGGAGCTTTACGTGACGGTCGCCAAGAAATACGGCATCGCCACCGATCCGACCTGAGCGAGTTCCCGGAAACATCCGGATACGTTTTGTCCGGACATCGGCTGCACCCTTTTGCTCGATGATGCGTTAATCGGGCAGGACCGGCCGATGCGCGCCGGTAACACGTCGTTTCGGAGTCACCGTCATGTCATTCGTTTCCCTGGTCAGGCCGCTCCTGGCCTGCCTCCTGTCGCTTCTGGCCAGCCTGGCGCTGGCCGATCCACCGGCCCGGGTCGGGCGTATCGCGTATCTGGAAGGCAGCGTCAATCTGGCGCTTGGGCGTGAGTTGGCAAGCGAACCGGCGACGCGCAACTGGCCGGTCAGCAGCGGTGCCGTGCTCGATACCGGGCGGCGCGGCCGGACTGAGATCTGGGTCGCCTCGACGGCTTATCGGCTGGGCGGCGACAGCCGCGTCGAATTTCTCGTCATCGACGATCGCCAGGTTACGCTGCAACAGGACGAGGGCAGCCTCGCGGTCAGCATTTTCGAGCGCGATCAGGCCGATGACATCGTGGTTCATACCCCGGACGGCAGCATCCGTTTCGCGGCGCCTGGCCGCTACCGGATCGATGTCGCCGATGACCATACAAAACTGACGGTGCAGGCCGGCCTGGCCAATATCGAACAGCGGGGCCGGCCGACCCGAGTCGGTGCCGGCCAGCGCGCGAGCTTTGCCGGTAGCGACTATCCACGCATCGTGCCGGACAACGAACAGGATGCCTTCGATTTCTGGGTTGCCGAACGTGAGAACGCGACCATGGCCGGGCCGGCGCGCCAGTATGTTTCGCCCTACATGACGGGCTATCAGGATCTCGATGCCTACGGTGACTGGCAATCGGCGCCGGAGTACGGCAGCGTCTGGTATCCGCGCGGCGTCGCCGACGACTGGGCACCCTACCGTTTCGGTCGCTGGGCCTGGATCGAACCCTGGGGCTGGACCTGGATCGACGAGGCAGCCTGGGGCTTCGCCCCTTTCCACTACGGCCGCTGGGTACAGATCCGACAGCGCTGGGCCTGGGTGCCCGGGCGTCCGGTCGGGCGCCCGGTTTATGCACCAGCGCTGGTCGGCTGGATCGGCAACCCGGGCTGGAGCGTCAGCATCGGTTTCGGCTCGGCGCCGATAGTCGGCTGGTTTCCGCTCGCCCCACGCGAGGTCTATGTGCCGGCATATCGCTATAGCCCGAGCTACGTCCGGCAAATCAACGTGGGTCATGTGCACAGCGTGCGCATCGTCGATCGTATTGCCCGCGACGGCTATGCCGAGGGCTTTGCCCATCGTGGCAGTCCACGTGCGGTCACGGTGGTTCCTGCTGACCTGGTACGCAGCGGCCGGCCGATCACCCAGCGCGAATTCCGTCATGCCGAAGTACGCGAACTGGGTCGTGCGCCCTTGGCGACGCCTGCTCCCCATGCCGAGTTGCTGCCGCCACCGCGGGCCCTGCCTTTGCGGGGCGAAGCGCGACGCGAGGCCTTCGATGCTCGTGGCCGTCGCGATGAGATGCCGCGCCCGCCAGGCATGCCCCAGCGGGCGCCTGAGCCGCCTGCCCGCATGCCGGAAGCGGCCCGGTCGGACAACGCAATCCGTTTGCCCGCCCCGCCGGTGGAGCGCCGGGAACGGCGAGAGTTCAGCGAGAGCCCCCGCGGCGAGAACCCGCATCATGAACGGCCGATGCCACGCGAGATTTCGCCAATCCTGCCGTCATCCGAGGCGGCGCGGCGTGGGGTGCCGCAGCCGGTTATGCCACAGGCTCAACCCGCTCCGGAGCGCGATTTCAGACGTCAGGAGCCGAGAATGGAGCATCGTGGCGGACGCGACAACGGAGGCCCGGCATTCCGGTCTCCGGAGACAATGCCTTCACCGGCCCGCGAGCCACGTCGCGACAATCCGCCGCCGACTTTCCGGCCACCGGAAATGGCGCCGCACGAGCGGCTACCGCAAACGATGCGTCCGCCCGAACCGCCCCGTGTTGCGCCGATGCCGCAAGGCGGAGCGGGCGGGGGCGATCGCGGTCATCCGGGGCGGCGTGATCGCGGCGACGAACGCGGCGAGCGTCGCGGGCCCTGACGATTAGCGGGATGTCCGCCGGCTCAGTGCTTGTTGCCGAGCCCCAGGTAGGCTTCGATGACCCGCGGGTCGGCCGCCAGTTCGGCGCTCGGGCCGGCCAGCGATATCTCGCCGGTTTCCAGCACGTAGCCGTAGTCGGAAACCTGCAGCGCGGCGCGGGCATTCTGTTCGACGAGCAGGATGGCAACGCCGGTCTGTTTGAGCGCGGCGATGATCTTGAAGATTTCCTTGATGATCAGCGGCGCCAGGCCCAGGCTGGGCTCGTCGAGCATCAGCAGCTTGGGCTTGGCCATCAGGGCACGGCCCATTGCCAGCATCTGCCGCTCGCCGCCGGAGAGCGTGCCGGCCAGCTGGTCGCGGCGCTCCTCGAGGCGGGGGAAGAGCTCGAACACTTCGTCCATTGTGTCCATCTCGTCGCGATGGCCGCTGCGGTAGCGGTCGAAGGCACCGAGCAGCAGGTTGTCCTCGACGCTCATTTCGGCGAACAGCTCGCGCTTTTCGGGGACCAGCGTCATGCCATGGCGAACAAGATGCTCGACCGAGCGTTCCTGCCACTGGGCCTGGCCCATGTAAACGATGTCGCCGCGCGAGGGCAGCAGGCCCATCAACGCAGCCAACAGGGTCGTCTTGCCAGCACCATTGGGGCCGATGACGGTAACGATCTCGCCACGCCGGATGGTCAGGCTGACTTCGTGCAGGGCCTCGACCTTGCCGTACGCGACGCGCAGGTTCTTGACGTCGAGAATGACCTCGTGATCGTGCAGGTGTGCGTGCTTGCTCATCATTCGACTCCACCCAGGTAGGCTTCAAGCACCTTGGGATTCTGCTGGACCTCCTCGGGCTGCCCTTCGGCGATCTTCTCGCCGAACTCCATGACCACCACGCGGTCGGCCAGGCCCATGACGAAATCCATGTCGTGTTCGACGAGCAGGATGCCCATGCCTTCGGCGCGCAGCTTGCGCAGCAGTTCGGCGAGCGCCTGCTTTTCCTTGTAACGCAGGCCGGCGGCGGGTTCGTCGAGGAGCAGCAGGCAGGGGTCGGAGGCCAGGGCGCGGGCGATTTCGACGATGCGCTGCTGGCCGAGCGCCAGGCTCCCGGCCGGGTCGAACATGTGTTCGGCAAGGCCGACGCGCTCGACCTGGCGGGCGGCTTCGGCGAGCAGGCGGTCTTCCTCGGCGCGGTCGAGGCGCAGCGCAGCGGCGACGACGCCCTTGCTGCCGCGCAGATGGGCGCCGATGGCGACGTTCTCGATCACCGTCATCTGGCCGAGCAGGCGGACGTGCTGGAAAGTCCGGCTCATGCCGCGTTGGGCGATTGCGCGCGAACCCTGCTCGACGGTCGATTCGCCGAGGAAGGCGATCTTCCCGGCGCTGGCCGGGTCGACACCGGAAATGCAGTTGAACATCGTGCTCTTGCCGGCGCCGTTCGGGCCGATCAGCGCCATGACTTCGCCGGAACGCACGCTGAGGTCCATGTTGTTGTTGGCGATCAGGCCGCCAAAACGCTTGGTGACTTCGCTGGCTTCGAGCAGGACGGTGCCGGCCTTGGCGGACGGTCGTTTGGGCAGCAGCTCCGCCTCGGCGAGGGTGCGCTGCCGGTTGCGCCTGGGCATCAGTTTCATGATGACTGGCCAAAGCCCCATGCGCGTCTTCTGCAACACGATGATCATCGCGATGCCGAAGACGATTATCTCGAAGTTACCGCTCTGGCCGAGGATCTGCGGTAGCCAGTCCTGCAGCCACTGCTTGAGGACGGTGATCAGGCCGGCGCCGAGCACGGCGCCCCAGACATGGCCCATGCCGCCGACGACGACCATGAACAGGTACTCGATCCCCTGATTGAGGGCGAACGGCGTCGGATTGACGAAGCGCTGCAAGTGGGCGTAGAGCCAGCCCGAGGTGCTCGCCAGCAGCGCTGCGATCAGGAAAATGATGATCTTGGTGCGCTGGGTATTGACGCCCATCGCCTCGGCCATCACGACGCCGCCACGCAGCGCACGGATCGCCCTGCCCTCGCGCGAATCGAGCAGGTTGCGGATGGCGACGATGGCAAGCAGCACGACGAGCCAGATCAGGTAGTAGAACTGATTGCCGGATTTCAGTTCCCAGCCGAACAAGGACACCGCCGGAATGCCGGTGATGCCGGTGTGGCCGCCGAGGAGTTCGACGTTGCCGAACAGGAAGTAGAGGCTGATGCCCCAGGCGATGGTGCCGAGCGGCAGATAGTGGCCGCCCATGCGCAGGGTGATGAAGCCGAGAAAAAGGGCCACTGCGGCCGTGAAGGCGAGGCCGATGAATAGCGTCAGCCACGGCGATACGCCGTAGGTCGTGGACAGGAAGCCCGTCGTGTAGGCGCCGAGGCCGACGAAAGCCGCCTGCCCGAACGAGGTCAGTCCGCCGACGCCGGTCAGCAGGACGAGCCCGACGGCGACGATGGCATATAGCCCGATGTAGTTGAGCAGTGTGATCGAGAATTCGGGCAGGAGCAGCGGAGCGACCAGGAGCAGGCCGATGAAGGCAGCAAAAGGCAGGTGGCGCAGCCAGGCCGGCCGGGGTTTGGCGTCGTGCGGTTCGGCGTTAACTTCGTCGGTGTGCTCGTCGTCGTCCTCGACATGGCGCGTCGTCAGCGAACGCCAGAGTAGTACCGGGATGATCAGCGTGAAGACGATGACTTCCTTGAAGGCACTGGCGTAGAACGACGAATACGATTCAAGCAGGCCGATCAGGATGGCGCCCAGCGCGGCGAGCGGGTAGGAGGCGAGGCCGCCGATGATGGCGCCGACGAAGCCCTTAAGGCCGACCAGGAAGCCGGAGTCGTAGTATATGGTGGTGATCGGCGCGATCAGGATGCCGGAGAAAGCGCCGATGGCGGCGGCCAGCGTGAAACAGAGCTTGCCGGCGAGAATGGGCGGGATGCCCATCAGGCGGGCGCCGGTGCGGTTCATGGCGGTGGCGCGCAGGGCCTTGCCATAGATGGTGCGCTCGAAGAAGAAATAGAGACCGATGATGAGCATCGCCGAGGCGAAGACGACGAGCACGGTCTGGCCCTGCAGCGGCGCCCCGGCCAGTTCGAAGCTGAGATCGGTGAAGGCCGGCGTCCGCGAGCCTTCGGCACCGAAGAAGAGCAGACCGAGGCCGATCAGGGCGAGGTGAACGGCCACCGAGACGATGAGCAGGACGAGCACCGAGGCGCTGGCCAGCGGCTGGAAGGCGATGCGGAAGATCATCGGGCCGCGCGGCACGACGAGCGCCAGCGAACTCACCACCTGGACGGCCAGCGGGAGCGTGGTCGGCG
>JAEUOD010000128.1 GCA_016791065.1 Dechloromonas sp.
CGTGCCGCTGCCGAAGGCTGCCTACGAGGGCAACCTCAAGCACGTCAAGGACAACAAGAAGGGCTCCGTCTTCGGCGGCAAGAACGAAGTCGGCATCACCATCGAAGAACTGATGAAGCGCGAAGCCAAGCTGTAACATGCTGGCGGGCGCCGAGCGCCCGCTGCCGGAAGCCCGGCCCGCAAGGGTCGGGTTTTCTTCCGAAAAGGGATCTTCAAGTGAATCACGCCATGTCTTCCAATAATGCTTCCGATCTACATCAGGTCAGTGACCGCCTGGCCAAGAACGCCATGCGCAACGTCACCGAGCGCCTGATCGAGTTCGTTCTTTTTGCGGCCGCAGCCGTCTCCGTGCTGACCACGGTCGGCATCGTCTATGTGCTGGTCAGCGAATCCTTTCATTTCTTCCAGAACGTCAGCATCGTCGACTTTCTGACCGACACCCAATGGACGCCGCTGTTCGACGACGCCCACTACGGCATCATGGTGCTCATCTCCGGCACCCTCGTTTCCTCCGGCGTCGCCCTGCTCGTGGCGATCCCGATGGGAACGATCATCGCCATCTACCTCTCCGAATTCGCCAATGGCAAAGTGCGCGAGATCGCCAAGCCGGTGCTCGAATTGCTCGGCGGCATCCCGACCATCGTCTTCGGCTACTTCGCCCTGCTCATCATCACCCCGCTGCTGCAGAAGATCCTGCCCGAACTGCCGGGCTTCTCGCTGCTCTCCGCGGGCCTCGTGATGGGCATCATGATCGTGCCCTACATCGCCTCGCTCTCCGAGGACGCCATGCGTGCCGTGCCGATGAGCATGCGCGAGGGCTCCTATGCGATGGGCGGCACCAAGCTCTATACCGCCCTCCATGTCGTCGTTCCCGCCGCCATTTCCGGCCTCGCCGCTTCGTACATCCTGGGCATCTCCCGCGCCGTCGGCGAAACGATGATCCTGGCCGTCGCCGCCGGTATGCAGCCGAACCTGACCTGGAACCCGATGGAACCGGCCGCCACCATCACCTCCTACATCGTGCAAGTGGCGCTGGGCGACCTGCCGCACGGCTCGATCGGCTACCAGACGATCTTCGCCGCCGGCCTGACCCTGCTCCTCATCACGCTGCTCTTCAACATCGCCGGCCAGTGGTTGCGCCGCCGTTTCCGTGAGGCTTACTGACATGCAGCCCATGACCACCGAACAAATCCGTTCCCTGATTGCCAAGGGCAAGGCCAAGGACACGATTTTCCAGGCGCTCGGCATCTTCTGCCTGGGCCTCGGCCTGCTCGTCATCTTCCTGCTCGTCGGCGACATGCTGCTGCGCGGCATGGAGCGACTCAATCTTGAGTTCTTCACCAGCTTTGCCTCGCGGCGCGCCGGTCAGGCGGGCATTCTCTCCGCCTGGGTCGGCTCGCTGCTGGTCATGCTGGTGACCGGGCTGGCCGCCGTCCCGCTTGGCGTTGCCGCCGGGGTGTATCTGGAGGAATATGCCAAGCGCAACTGGATCACCGATATCATCGAGATCAACATCACCAACCTCGCCGCCGTGCCGTCCATCGTCTATGGCCTGCTGTCGCTCGGCATCTTCGTTTATGCCTTCGGCTTCGGCCAGAGCATCCTGACCGCCGGCCTCACCCTGGCCCTGCTCATCCTGCCCATCGTCATCGTCTCCACCCGCGAAGCGATCCGTGCCATCCCGGCGATGATCCGCGAGGGCTCGATGGCGGTCGGCGCGACGCGCTGGCAGACCTGCCGCTACCACATCATTCCCTACGCCATGCCCGGCATCCTGACCGGCGTGATCATCGGCCTCGCCCGCGCCATCGGCGAAACGGCACCGATCATCACCATCGGTGCGCTGACCTTCATCGCCTTCCTGCCGCCCGTGCCCTTCACGGAAATGAGCGAAGGCGTCTCGGCCGGCCTGTTCGACTGGGTGATGTCACCCTTCACCGTGATGCCGATCCAGATCTTCAACTGGACCTCGCGTCCCGACCCGGCTTTCGAGATCAATGCTGCTGCCGCCGGCTTCGTGCTGATGGTCATGGTCCTCTCGATGAATGCCATCGCCATCTACCTGCGCTACAAGATGCGCAAGAACATCAAGTGGTAATCGAGGCGTTTGCCCGAACCGACTATTGAACTGGAGTCTTCCATGCAGATTCACGACAATCCGACCCTCAAGGCCGAAGCCCGCAACCTCAACTTTTACTATGGCGAGGCCAAGGCGCTCAAGGGCATCAACATGCCGATCTACGACAAGAAGGTCACCGCCCTGATCGGCCCGTCCGGTTGCGGCAAATCGACCTACCTGCGCAGCTTCAACCGCATGCACGACCTCTATCCGGGCAACCGCTACGAGGGCGAGATCCGCTTCTTCCCGGACAACACCAACCTGCTGTCGCCGGAAGTCGATCCGATCGAAGTCCGCATGCGCATCGGCATGGTCTTCCAGAAGCCGAATCCGTTCCCCAAGAGCATCTACGAAAACGTCGCCTACGGGCTGCGCGTGCGCGGCGAAAACAACAAGCGCGTCCTCGATGACAAGATCGAGCATGCCCTGCGTGGCGCGGCGATCTGGGACGAAGTCAAGGACCGCCTGCAGGACCTGGCTTCCAACCTCTCCGGCGGCCAGCAGCAGCGCCTCTGCATCGCCCGCGCCCTGGCGACCGATCCCGAACTGCTGCTCTTCGACGAGCCGACTTCGGCACTCGACCCGATCGCCACCGGCGCCATCGAGGAGCTGGTGCATGAACTCTAGAAGCGCGTCACCATCCTCATCGTCACCCACAACATGCAGCAGGCCGCCCGCGTTTCCGACTACACCGCCTACATGTACCTGGGCGAGATGATCGAATTCGGCAAGACCGATGAAATCTTCATCAAGCCGAAGGACAAGCGCACCGAGGATTACATCACCGGCCGCATGGGCTGATCGAACGCGAAACCAGGAGCGAAAAAATGAACGAAAGCCAACACCTGTCCAGCCAGTTCGACGAGGATCTCGCCCGCCTGCGCACGCATGTGCTGCAGATGGGCGGCCTGGTCGAGACCCAGGTTTCCTCCGCCATCGACGCCTATTCGACGGGCGAGGTGGCCAGCGTCAAGACCATCGTCGACACCGACCGCAAGGTCAATGAGCTCGAAAAGGCCATCGACGACGATTGCGCCCACATCATCGCCAAGCGCCAGCCGACCGCCTCCGACCTGCGCCTGGTGCTCGGCATCAGCAAGATCGTTACCGACCTCGAACGGGCCGGCGATGAGGCCAAGAAGATCGCCAAGGGCGTGCGCCGCATCTACGAAAACGGGCAGATGCCTTCGCAATATGGTGTCGGCATCCGTCACCTGGCGGAAGCGGCGCTCGCCATGATCCGCCAGGCGCTCGATGCCTTCGCCCGGCTCGACACCGAGCAGGCGAGCACGGTCATTCGCGCCGATTCGGAGGTCGATGTCGAGTTCAAGTCGATCATCCGCCAGCTCATCACCCACATGATGGAAGATCCGCGCACCATCACCACCTCGATCGATATCATCACCATCGCCCGCGCCATCGAACGGATCGGCGACCATGCCAAGAACGTGTCCGAGCAGGTGATCTACGTCGTCGAAGGCCGCGACATCCGTCATACCAAGGAGGTTGCCAAGTGACACCGACGATTCTGGTTGTCGAGGACGAACCGGCAATCCAGGAACTGGTTACCATCAACCTGCGTCACGCCGGCTTTCTCGTCGTGCGCGCCGGCAGTGCGGAGGAGGCCGAGTCGGCCATCCGCGCCGCCTTGCCCGATTTGATCGTGCTCGACTGGATGCTGCCCGGCCAGTCCGGCGTCGCGCTGGCCAAGAAAATCCGCGCCGACGAACGGACCCGCGAACTGCCGATCATCATGCTCACCGCCCGCGTCCATGAAGAGGACAAGGTGCAGGGCCTGGAGGCCGGGGCCGACGATTACGTGACCAAGCCCTTCTCGCCAAAGGAGCTCGTTGCCCGCGTCCGCGCCGTGCTGCGCCGCCGTGCACCGCACCTTGCCGGCGAGGCCGTGGAAATCGGCAATCTCGCGCTCAACCCGGCCACCCACCGCGTGCTCGCCGCCGGCCAGCCGATCGAACTCGGGCCGACCGAATTTCGCCTGCTCTTCTTCTTCATGACCCACGCCGAGCGCGTCTATACTCGCGCCCAGTTGCTCGACGAAGTCTGGGGCGACCACGTCTTCATCGAGGAGCGCACCGTGGATGTCCATATCCGCCGCCTGCGCGCCGCGCTCGAAGCCTCCGGCCACCACGAGCGGGTTGAAACCGTGCGCGGCACTGGTTACCGCTTCCGGGGAGCCTGAGCCGCGTGTCGGCACAAATCATCAGGGCCATCCTGCTGGCACTGCTCACCGCCTGTATCGCCCTGCCGGTCGGCGTCTTCGTCGCGCAGTGGGCGGGCTGGACGGTCTTCTGCTGCGGCCTGGCCCTGCAGATGGCGTTCCATTTCCGTAACTTTGCCCGGCTCGACCGCTGGTCCAAGTCGCCGGTGGTCGACAGCAGCCTCGAAGGCGAAGGGGCCTGGGACGGCATCTTCGGGCGCCTCTATCGGCACGAAAAGGACCTGCGCCAGCAGATCGCCGACCGCGATGCCGAGATCGTCCGCATCATCGCGGCGATCCAGGCGCTTAACGATGGCGTCGTCCTGCTCGATCTCGGCAACCAGATCGTCTTCTGCAACACCATGGCCGAGACGCAACTGGGCATTGCCTTGCGTACCGACAAGGGGCAGCCGATCGTCAATCTCGTCCGCCAGCCTGAATTCATCAGCTATCTCGGACAGGAGGACTTCACCCGGCCGCTGATACTGCGTTTCGATCGCAAGGAGGACCACGTTCTCTCGATCCTGGTCATTCCCTACGCCGGCAATCGCCGTCTCATGCAGGTCAAGGACGTGACGCAGACCGACCGCCTGGACCGCATGCGGCGCGATTTCGTCGCCAATGTCTCGCATGAGTTGCGGACCCCGCTGACCGTCCTCTCCGGCTTTCTCGAGACGCTGCAGGAAATCGAGGTCGATCCGTCTACCCAGGAGCACTACCTGGCCCTGATGACCGAGCAGGCCAAGCGCATGGAAAGCATCGTCCAGGATCTGCTTACCCTCTCGTCGATCGAGTCGGCGCCACCGCCGACCAACGACGTGGTCGACATGGCCAGCCTGATCGACAAGCTGCGGCGCGATGCCGAGGCGCTCTCGGCCGGGCGCCATACCATCGTCGTCGAAAGCGACGGCCTGGGCGATGTGCGTGGCAATGAACCGGAACTGGTCAGCGCCTTCGGCAACCTGGTGGCCAATGCCGTACGCTATACGCCGACCGGCGGCACCGTGCGCATCATCTGGAAGGCGTCGCCGTCCGGCGCCGAGTTCGCTGTCGAGGATACCGGCATCGGCATCGACGCCAAGCACATTCCCCGACTCACCGAGCGCTTCTACCGCGTCGACCGCGGCCGTTCGCGCGATGCCGGCGGCACCGGCCTCGGTCTGGCCATCGTCAAGCACTCCCTGAACCGTCACCAAGCTCAGCTGGAGGTCAAGAGCAGCCTGGGCAAGGGCAGTCGTTTCGCGGCACTGTTTCCGGCCAGCCGCGTGACCGGCCTTTGAGAGCCTACCTGCCGCCGGAGCGGCAGGTATAAGCCGGGTTCAGCGTCGGGCGATGGTGCCGCAGGCGACGCGCTTGCCGGAGTTGCCCGCCGGCTGGGACTTGTAGTCGTCCGGGTCGGCATGCACAACGACCGAGCGACCGATGACGCCGGTCGTCGCGTCGCTCAACGACAGCCCGCCGACCTCGGCGCGGTAACTGGCGCGTCCATCGGCGCCGGCGACCAGGTTGGGCAGGTCGCCGGCATGGCGCTCGTTGCCGCCATGATGGCCATGCGCCTTGGCGCCCGGGTTGAAATGCCCCTTGGCGCTGCTCGCATCGGCGGCGCTGCAGTCGCCCGATTCATGGACATGGAAACCATGCTCGCCCGGCGTCAGGCCGCTGATGCTGGCCTCAACGAGCAGCTTGTCGCCGACCTGGGTGAAACTGACCGAACCGGCGACGTTGCTGCCGGAGCGCGCCTGTAAACCAGCGTCGGCGCGCGGTCCGGCCGATTGCGTGCTGCTGCAGGCACTGATGGCGGTGACGAGGGAGAAAACCAGCAGGGGCGTTGCTTTCATGTCGTGTCTCCGATGCGCAGGGTGGATGGTGGCCTGGCCAGGGCCTTATGCAGATGGTGTGGCCTGAAGCTTGGGCGGGCCAGAGGCGACAAAGTTCAACGCAGCGGCATGAAGGAATCAGGCTTTTGTCGGTCGGACCTTGCTTGCCGCCGCCTTGGCCCTTTCTCGGGCTTGGCCAATGTCCTCGCCATTCGCCACGGCGACGCCCATGCGGCGCTTGACGAAGGATTCCGGCTTGCCGAACAGGCGGAGGTCGCTGCGCGGTACGGCGAGCGCCGCTTCCAGGCCTTCGAAGGCAATGCCGCTTGCTTCCATGCCACCGTAGATGACGGCCGAGGCGCCGGGTTCACGCAGCGCGGTGTCGACCGGCAGGCCGAGGATGGCGCGGGCGTGCAGTTCGAATTCGGAGAGGCGCTGGGAACAGAGCGTGACCAGGCCGGTGTCGTGCGGCCGCGGGCTGACTTCCGAGAACCAGACCATGTCGCCCTTGACGAACAGCTCGACGCCGAACAGACCGCGTCCGCCGAGATTGCCGGTGACGGCAGCGGCAATCTCCTGGGCCCGTTGCAGGGCGGCCGGCGACATCGGCTGCGGTTGCCAGGATTCGACATAGTCGCCGGAAACCTGCAGGTGGCCGATCGGCTCGCAGAAATGGGTATGAACTTCGCCATCGGCGCCGCGGGCGCGAACGGTAAGCAGGGTAATCTCGTAGTCGAAGTCGACGAAGCCCTCGACGATGACCCTGCCGGCATTCACCCGGCCGCCGCTCGCCGCGTAGTCCCAGGCCTTTTGCACGTCATCCGGGCCGCGCAACAGGGACTGCCCCTTGCCGGAGGAGGACATTACCGGCTTGACGATGCAGGGGTAGCCGATGCCGCCATCGATCGCCGCCTGTAGCTCGGCCAGCGAATCGGCAAACCGGTAGGGCGACGTCGGCAGGCCGAGTTCTTCGGCGGCCAGGCGGCGGATGCCTTCGCGGTTCATGGTCAGGCGTGTGGCGCGGGCGGTCGGGATGACCTCGGCAAGCCCCGCCTGTTCGATCTCGACCAACATGTCGGTGGCAATGGCTTCGATTTCCGGGACGATCAGGTGCGGCTTTTCGGCTTCGACCAGCTGGCGCAGCGCAGCGGCGTCGGTCATGGCGATGACGTGGGCGCGATGCGCCACCTGGTGGCCGGGGGCATTGTCGTAGCGATCGACGGCGATGACCTCGACGCCGAGGCGCTGCAGGGCGATGACGACCTCCTTGCCGAGTTCGCCGGCGCCGAGCAGCATGACGCGCAGGGCGCCGAGGGTGAGCGGGGTGCCGATCTGCATGGCGTCTCCAGGGGATTTTGTAGGGGCGGGTCGGGAAATTTAGGGGCTGGTTTGAGCCAAGTCAACCCGCGGCCGTTCCGGGTTGTAGGCATTGGCCGACCCGACCGATAGAATCGGAGACACACCCTCGCCGCAAGGTGATCGATATGTTCAGACTCTTTCTCGGATGGTGCGCCTGGTTTTTCGGCTTGCTGGCCGTGCTGCCCGGCATGGCTCAGGAGTCGCCTCCGTTGCGTCTGGCGGTACATCCCTACGCCAGCACGCTGGCGCTGATCAACACGCACCGGCCACTGCAGCAATACCTGTCGACCCGGCTCGGTCAGAAGGTCGAGTTCTACACCGCGCCCAGCTTCGAGGGCTTCGTCGAAACACTGATGGCCGGTGGCTACGACATCGCGATCAGCCCGCCACATTTTGCGGTCATGGCCATGGAGCGGGGGTATGTGCCGCTGGTGCATTACCGCGCCCAACTCGAACCCATCCTGCCCGTGCGCAAGGACAGCGCCATTCACAAGGCGCAGGATCTGCGCGGCAAGCGTATCGCGATGGCTGACCGCACGGCCATCATCCGCCTGGTGGCGATCAAGTGGCTGGCCGACCAGGGGCTGGTTGCCGGACGCGACTACCAGATCGTCGAGCGTCCCAGCCATGGCGCCACGGTGGCCGCCACCATCGCCGGCGAGGCCGATTCCGGGCTGGCCACGGCCTCGGCGCTCAAGCAATTGCCACTCGACGTGCAGCAGCAGGTGCGAACGATCCACACCGGACAGCGCTTCCCGCACTTGTTCACCATGGCCCACCGCCGTCTCGGCGACCCGCTCATCGCCCGCCTGCGCGATGCCCTCGAGGCCTTCCCGGAAACCGAGGAGGGGCGGCAGTTCATGGAGCGCAGCGCCTTTCTCGGCTACGAGCGGATCAGCGAGGCGGAGATTCGCAGCCTGCAACCCTATGTCGAGATGTACCGGCAACTCGAAAACGCCCGCTGATTCTCAATGCCCATCCCCTTCAAGCGCTCCCTTCGTTTTCGCCTGCTCTTCGTCAGCTTGCTGATCGAGGCGGTGATGCTCTCGGTGCTGGTCGGCAACAGCGCCCGCCTGATCAGCGAACACCTGACGCACCAGGCCGAGGTCCGCATCCAGGCCATCGAACTGGCTTACAAGACGGCGCTGGCCGTGCCGCTTGCCTCGCGGGATTACCCGACCCTGCGCGACATCCTCGAAGGCTGGAAGGCGGCCGAGGACGTGCGCTATCTCGCCGTCACCGACAACCAGGGGCAGACACTCGCCGCGATCGGCTGGGAGGCTGGCCGCGCCTTGCCCATGCCAAGCGCGCTCGACGCCAGCGCCGAGATCATCCATGTCGCCTTTCCCGTCGAATACCAAGGCGTAGCCTACGGGCGCGCTCACTATGGCCTCTCGTCAGCCTTCCTGAGCGAGGCACGGGCTGCGCTGGTTCGCCAGAGCGTGAGCATCGCGCTGATCGAACTGACGCTGACCTTCCTGCTGCTGCTCGTCACCGGCTACTGGCTGACCCGCGATTTCGCGGCGCTGGCCGACGCCAGCCAGCGCATCGGACGCGGCGAATTCGATGTCCGCATCGCCCTGCATGGCGACGACGAGGTGACGGCGGTCGGGCGCAGCTTCAATGCCATGGCTGAGGCGGTGCAGGCGCGGATCGGCGAACTGGCCGAGAGCGAGCAGCGCTTCCGTGCCATCGCCGACTACACCTATGCCTGGGAAAACTGGTTCGGTCCCGATGGCCGGCTACGCTGGGTGAATCCGGCGGTCGAGCGGATGACCGGCTATACCGTGCGCGACTGCATGGCGATGCCGGATTTCCCGCTCCAACTTGTCTACCCGGCGGATCGCGAGGTCGTGCGCCGCCATCAGGAGCAGGCACTGGCCGGCAAAACCGGGCAGGACCTGGAGTTCCGGGTGCTGACGCGCGACGGCCGCTCACTCTGGGTGGCCATGGCCTGGCAGCCGATCTGCGACAGTCAGGGAGTGAGCCTGGGCTACCGCGCCAGTATTCGCGACATCACCCTGCAGCACCGGGCCAACGAGGAGCTGGTCTATGCCGCCGCCCACGACGCGCTGACCGGGCTCAACAACCGGCGCGCTTTTGAGGACGAGTTGCGCAAGGAACTGGCGGGCCTGACCCTTAGCAACGGGCCGCTGATCGTCTTCTACATCGATCTCGACCAGTTCAAGGTGATCAACGACACCTGCGGCCATTCCGCCGGCGATGCCTTCCTGCAGCACCTTGCGCGCATCATGGAGGCACGCTTCTCCTTCGGCTTCCTCGCCCGCCTGGGCGGCGACGAGTTCGGCATGATCCTCTGCGGCATCGATCTCGACGAGGCCGAGCGGCGTGCGCAACACATCATCGACGATATCCGCACCATTCCCTTCGCCTGGGAGGGGCGGAGCTTCCGGATCGGCGCCAGCATCGGCATCGCCGTCGCCTCGCCGGAAATTGACAGCGGTACCGAACTGCTGATCGCCGCCGATACCGCCTGTTATGCCGCCAAGGAGCGCGGTCGCAACCGGACCCAGGTCTTCATTCCGGACGATCAGTATTTCCGCGAGCGCAAGGCCGACTTCCTTTCCCTGTCGCAGATTTCCGATGCCCTGACGCGCAACCGCCTGGTGCTTTACGGCCAGCGCATCGTCCCGCTGCACGACGGTATCGAGCCCTATGCCGAGGTGCTGATCCGCATGCTCGCCGAGGATGGCAGCATCATCCCGCCCGGCCGCTTCATCCCCGCCGCCGAGCGTTACGGCATGATGCCGCTGATCGACCGTTGGGTGATCGATGCCGCCTGTGCCTGCATCGCGCGCTGGCAGGCGGCCGGCCTTGCCTCGCCGCGCCTGCACATCAACCTTTCCGGCCTGACGCTGGCCGATCCCGGGCTCGAGGATTACATCCGTTTCGTCTTCAAGGAACACGGCATCGAGCCGCATCGGGTCGGCTTCGAGATCACCGAAAGCTGCGCCATCGCCCAGCTTGACCTGGCGCTGGCCTTCATTGAATTCTGCCGCGAGACGGGCTGCGAACTGGCGCTCGACGACTTCGGCAGCGGCCTGTCGAGTTTCGGCTACCTCAAGCGCTTCAAGGTGCATTCGCTGAAGATCGACGGCATGTTCGTCAAGAATGCCGATACCGATGCCGACGACCGTGCCGTCATCCAGTCCATCGTCCATCTCGCCCGCCACAAGCGCCTGCATACCGTTGCCGAGTTCGTCGGCAGCCAGTCGGTGCTCGATACCGTCCGCGCCCTCGGCGCGGACTACGGCCAGGGCTTCCACCTGCATCAGCCGGAACCGCTCGACAACCTGGTGCGCCAGGCCACCGTGTAACACGCGCGTCATCTGATCGTCACGGAGCTTTCATTGGGCTCGCCTATCGTGGCGCCATGCCCAAGGTCAGATCCGTATTCCTGTCCGACATCCACCTCGGCACGCGGGCGTGCCAGGCCGATCGTCTTCTCGACTTCCTGCGCGAGTATCCGGCCGATCAGACCTACCTGATCGGCGACATCATCGATTTCTGGGCGATGAGCCGCAGCATCCACTGGTCACAGGCGCAGAACACCGTCGTCCAGAAACTGTTGCGCCGGGCCCGCCACGGCGAGCGCGTTGTCTTCATCCCGGGCAACCACGACGAGGCGCTGCGCGACTATTGCGGCATCGTCTTCGGCGATATCGAGGTGGTGGACGAGCTGATTCACGAGACGGCCGACGGTCGTCGCTTTCTGCTTATCCACGGCGACGTCTTCGACCAGGTGACGCGCCATCACCGCTGGGTGGCGGTGCTCGGCGACAAGGCCTACGACCTGCTGGTCCGGCTCAACCTGATGCTTTCCTGGGGGCGGCGCAAGCTGGGCATTTCCGGCTACTGGTCGCTGGCCGGTTACGCCAAGCGCAAGGTCAAGACCGCGCTCAATTTCATCTTCGATTTCGAGGATTCGGCCATTCATCACGCCCGCGAACGCGGCCTCGATGGCGTCATCTGTGGCCACATCCACTGGGCCACGATCCGCGAGATCGACGGCCTGAGTTACGTCAATTGCGGCGACTGGGTCGATTCCTGTACCGCCATCGTCGAGCACTTCGACGGCCGGCTCGAACTTGTCGCCTGGGGCATGCGCAGCATGGTTCCCGCGCTTGCCAGCACGCTGGCCCAAACTGCCGAGGTCTGAATGCGTGTCCTGATGGTGTCCGATGTTTATTTTCCGCGGGTCAATGGCGTGTCGACCTCGATCGAGACCTTTCGCCAGACCCTGGCCGGGCAGGGCGTCGAGGTGCGCCTTGTCGTGCCGCGCTACAGCGACGAGCCCGATGAGCCCGGCATCGTCCGCGTCGGCGGCCGGCCGGTCCCGGGCGATCCGGAAGATCGCCTGGTCGGCTGGCGTGCCATGCATCGTGCCGCGCTGGCGGCGGCGCAGGATTGCGATCTGGTCCATGTCCAGACGCCCTTCGTCGCCCACTATGCCGGCCTCAAGGCGGCACGTTCGCTCGGCCTGCCCGTGGTGGCGACCTATCACACGCTGTTCGAGGAATACCTGCAACACTACGCTCCCTTTCTCCCGGCCGGCTGGCTCAAGGGGCAGGCGCGGGCCTTCTCGCGCCGCCAGTGCAATGCGCTCGACGCCGTCGTCGTGCCATCGACAGCCATGCAGCAGCGCCTCGGCAGCTACGGGGTCGCGGTGCCGCTTCACGTGCTGCCCACGGGGATTCCGACCGCCCGTTTCGCGGCCGGCAACGGCGCCGCTTTCCGTTACCGCCACGGCATCTTGTCCACCCGGCCGGTGGCCTTGTTCGTCGGCCGCGTCGCGCACGAGAAAAATATCGGCTTCCTGCTCGAAGCCCTGGCCCATGCCCGCGAGAAATGTCCTGAACTGCTCCTGGTGATCGCCGGCGAAGGGCCGGCCATGAACGATCTCAAGGCGCAGGTGAAATCGCTCGGCCTGCGCGATGCGGTCCAGTTCATCGGCTACCTCGACCGCCAGCGCGAACTGCCCGACTGCTATGCGGCGGCCGACGTCTTCGTCTTCGCCTCACGCACCGAGACGCAGGGCCTGGTGCTGCTCGAAGCGATGGCGGCCGGCCTGCCGGTGATCGCCCTCGCCGAAATGGGGACCATCGATATCCTGGCGCCCGGTCGTGGTGCGATTTCGCCGCTGCCCGAGCCCAAGGCCTTCGGCAAGGCGATGGCCGATTTCATCCTGCGCCCCTCGCTCTGGGGGCATCTGGCCGGGGAGGCGGGGCCTTACGCCGAAGAGTGGTCGGATACGGCGATGGCCGCTCGCCTGGCCGGGCTCTATCGCAGCCTGGCCGGCGCGGAAATTGCCTCGGAAAGTGCCGTTATAGCTACTGCCTGAAATCTGTTCAGGCCGAGAACGATGAATGATTCAATCGAGATGCGCTGCGTGCAGTGCCAGTATTTTCAGGCGCTGGATACGCTTAATGGCAATTGCCATCGCTATCCGCCGGTGTTCGCCGGCGACAGCTCGCCGCGGGAAACCCATCACTGGCGCTTTCCCACGGTCAATGTCCATTCCTGGTGCGGCGAATTGCTGCCGCAGCGAACGGCTCAGATATCCTCGAGCGGCGCCACCATCTGATTCACGGCGCGCAGGCGTTCGGCCATGACGCGCATGACCTGGGTGGCGAAGAACGGGGTCTGCTGGACGAGGAACTGAAAGCGCTTTTCATCGACGGCAACGAATTCGCAGTCGGTCGTCGCGACGACGCTGGCCGAGCGCGGTCCCGGCGAGACGATGCCCATTTCGCCGACGATGCTGCCATGTTGCAGGGTTTCAACCACACGGTTGTTGACGATGACTTCGGCGGTGCCGGTGGTCAGCACGTACATCATGTGGCCGTCCTCGCCTTCGCGAAAGAGCGCTTGACCGGCGGGAATGCGGACGATGGAAGGGTTGTTGGCGAAGAGTTCGAAAAAGACCATGGGATTGCTTCCGTAAAGTCGGGGTACCACTTTTAGCATAGCCAGTGGGTGGCCATTCTTACCGGAATGTTACAGATGGCCTGGGCTTGATCTAGAACAGGGGCGGGCTGATCAGGCGCAGGCCAATCGAGACCCAGCGCTCCTCGGCGATGTGGCCCAGCCGGCTGCCGTAGGTGGCATCGACCTGGATGTGGCCCGGGACGATCCAGTAGCGCACGCCGCCCTGGAAAAAGGCGCTGCCCTTGTCCTGACCGAAACTCTCGCCGATCAGGAAGAGACGCTCGCTGGCCTGGATTTCGGTGCCGATGCCCCAGGACAGGTGGTGTTGCTGCGTTTCCCGTTCGCGCAGGTCGCCGATATTGAGATGAATGAAGGCACGGTCGTCGGCCAGGGAAAGGCTGGCCGGGATATAAACGTAGGGCGAGCCGGATTGGCCGTCGCCGGCCACCGTCGAATAGCCTGCCGCGAGGCCGATGCCAAAGCCATTGGTTTCCAGCGGCTTGAACAGCGTCTTGCCCTGGATCAGGACGGCGCCGCTCTGCGCGCGACCGTCGGCATAGGCGAGGGCGCCGCCGGCGGTCAGCTCGAAATTGCCGCCCGGATTGCAGGCCGGCAGCGCCCAGTATTCCTGCAGGTCGCGGTGCAGATGCGCCCAGCTCTCGACCTGGCAGGCGCCGGCATCGGTCAGCCGCGCATCGTCGGTGATCATCGGGCGGGCGGCGTGGGCGGCGCTAGCCGCCAAGGCGATCCCGAACAGGCAGAGGGTGGAAATTTTCATGGGCGCGCAAGTCTAGCCGCCCATTCTGACATTTCGATGACGCCGGACGTCATTACTCCGTAGTACCTGCCGGCTAGCGTGGGGGCTTTCCTGGAGCCCGCATGAACGATCCCCTGCCGCCCCCGCTCGGCCTCGATCCGGCCAACGAATCGCCCTTCAAGGGCAAGACCGGCCTGCGCCGGGTCTGGAATGCCTTCAATTACTCCATTGCCGGTCTCAAGGCCGCCTACCTGTGCGAGGACGCCTTTCGCCAGGAGGTCTGGCTGGCCGTGCTGCTCGTCCCAACGGCATTGTTGCTGCCCGTGCCCTGGCTCGGGCGTGGCTTGATGATCGCCAGCGTGCTGCTCGTCCTCGTGGTCGAACTGCTCAATTCGGCGATCGAGGCCGTGGTCGACCGGGTCAGCCTGGAAAACCACCGTCTGGCCAAGCGCGCCAAGGACATCGGCAGCGCTGCCGTGCTCGTCTCGCTGCTCATGGTGCTGGCGGTCTGGGCCTGTGTGCTGGTGGAGGCTCTCTGATGCGGCTCGATATCGCCTTCGTGACCGAGACCTTTCCGCCCGAGGTTAATGGCGTGGCGATGACGGTCGGCCGCCTGGTCGGCGGCATGCGCGAACGCGGCCACCAAGTCAGCGTCCTGCGGCCGCGCCAGGGCAAGGAGGACCAGGGGAGCGAACATGAATTCGCTTTGCCTGGCCTGCCGCTGCCCGGCTACCCGGGCCTGCGCTTCGGCTTGCCGGCCGGACGCCAGTTGCTCCGCCGCTGGCGGGCGCGGCGCCCCGATCTCGTCCATGTCGTGACCGAGGGGCCGCTCGGCTGGTCGGCGGTGAGTGCCGCCCGCCGCCTGGGCATCCCGGTGACTTCGGGGTTTCATACCAATTTTGACCGCTACAGCGTGCATTACGGCGTCGGCTGGCTGCGCCCGGCGGTGGCGGCCTATCTGCGCGCGCTGCATCGGCGGACACGGGCGACCATGGTGCCGACCGCGGCCCTGGCCGCCAACCTGGCCGGCGAGGGCTTGTCCGGCGTGCGTGTGGTCGGGCGCGGGGTCGATACCGAGTTGTTCGATCCGGCCCGGCGCAGCCCGGCCTTGCGCGCCAGTTGGGGGGCTTCGGGCGATGAACTGGTCTGCCTCTACGTCGGTCGCCTGGCGCCGGAGAAGAATCTTGCCCTGGTCGAGAAAAGCTTCGCCGCAATCCAGAGCCGGCAGCCGGCGGCCCGCATGGTCTGGGTCGGCGATGGTCCATCGGCAAAGCAACTGGCACGGGATCATGGCAGCCACCATTTCGCCGGCATGCGCCTGGGCGAGGATCTTGCCGCCCATTACGCCAGCGCCGATCTTTTCCTGTTTCCGAGCCTGACCGAAACCTATGGCAATGTCGTCGCCGAGGCCATGGCCAGCGGCTTGCCGGTGCTTGCCTATCGCAGCGCGGCGGCGGCTGAACTAATCGTCGATGGCGAGAATGGTCGTCTCGCCGCACCCGGCGACGAGGACGCCTATGTCGCCGCTGCGCTTGCGACGGCGGCCGGTCCGCTGCCGGAACTGGCGCGATCGGCACGCAGCACCATGCTGCCGCGCAGTTGGGCCAGCGTTGTCGACAGCTTCGAGCAGGTGGCCCGCGAGGCCATTGTCAGTTGATCAGCCGGGCGCGGACCAGCGCGCCAGGGCCTTGAGCAGGGCCAGCCGCGAAAAAGGCTTGGCGATGTAGTCGTTCATGCCGGCGGCCAGGCATTGCTCGCGGTCGCCCTGCATGGCGTTGGCGGTGAGGGCGATGATCGGCAATGCTGCAGCCTGCGGCCCGGCTTCGCCGGCCCGCAGGCGCTGGCTGGCCTCGAAGCCGTCCATGACCGGCATCTGGCAATCCATCAGCACGATATCGCACCGGTTGGCCGCCAGCCAGCGGAGCGCCTCTTCGCCGTTGCCGACCAGGCTGACGCGACAATCCATCTTGCGCAACAAGGCTTCGGCGACTTTCTGGTTGGTCGCATTGTCCTCGACCAGCAGGACACGCAGGCCGGGTGGCAGGTGGTCGGCGCTCTGGCCGCTGGAGGGCTGCTCGGCCGGTTCAAGGGCGGCGCGGCGGAAGGGAATCCGGATACGGAAGAGGCTGCCTCGGCCAAGCGTCGATTCGACCTCGATCTGCCCGCCCATCAATTCGACCAGGCGGCGGCAGATCGAGAGGCCGAGGCCGGTGCCGCCGTAACGCCGGGTCATCGAATCGTCACCCTGATAGAAGGGCGAGAAGAGCCGGGAAACCGTTTCCTCGCTCATGCCGATGCCGCTGTCGCGGATGCTGCAGACGAGCCGGACGGTGTTCGGCTCGCTGGCGGTTTCGACCTCCAGTGCGATGTCGACACCGCCCTGCGCGGTAAATTTGATGGCATTGCCCACCAGGTTGAGCAGGACCTGGCGCAGCCGCCCGGGGTCGCCGATCAGCGCTTGCGGGATGTCCGCGCCGAGCGTCGTGGCGAGGCGGATTTCCTTGGTGTTGGCCTGGTGCCGGAGGAGGGCGACGATGTCGTCGAGCAGCGGGCCGGGGGCGAAGGGGATGGCTTCGAGCGTCAGCTTGCCGGCCTCGACCTTGGAGAAGTCGAGGATGTCGTTGATCAGGGCGAGCAGGCCGTCGGCGCTCTGGCGGATGGTTTCGGCGAAACCGCGCTGCTCCTCGCTGAGCGGGCTGCCGAGCAGCAGGTCGCTCATGCCGATGACGCCATTCATCGGCGTCCGGATTTCATGGCTCATGTTGGCGAGGAAGCTGCTCTTGGCCTGGCTCGCCGCTTCGGCGGCGAGGCGCGCTTCTTCCAGCTTCTCGACGGCGTGCATGCGTTCGAGGAAGGCACCGGACCAGCGTGCCAGCAGTCGGACGAATTCGAGGTCGGAGGGGTCGAAGTCGTGGTCGCGCGCGGCGTGAGAGGAAAAGTTGATGGTGCCGAACAGTTCGTCATTGACTATGATCGGCACGCCCAGGTAGGCGCCGAGCCGCATCTCGCGGAAGCAGGGATGGTCGCGGAAGGACGAATTGGCGGCATTGGGGATGGCGAGGATGTCACCACGGGCCAGGGTTTCGCTGCAGTAGGTCTGGCCGAGGCTGAAGGACTGGTGATCGCAGAGCGTCCCGGGGGGGGAGACCTGGACTTCGATGCGATAGAGGTCCTGGGCTGGATCGATGGCACTGATGATGCCGTATTCGAGATGCAGGTGGTCCACAGCGACCTGCAGCGAGGCGCGCAGGGTCTCGCGAGGTTCGAGCGCGGTCAGGGCGACAATGTCGTTGAGGGCGCGCAGCGCGGCGAGTTGGCGCTGGAGGCGGATGGCCTGCAGGCGCTGTTCGGTGATGTCGAGCTTGACGGCGACGTAGTGGCTGACCCCCTCGTCGTTTTCGCGGATCGGCGCGATCACCGCACGCTCGTGGTAGATGCTGCCATCCTTGCGCTGGTTGGTGAATTCGCCTTCCCAGATCCGCCCTTCGCTCAGCGTCCGCCACATGTCCTCGTAGGTGGCCTTCGGGGTCAGACCGGACTGCAGCATGCGCGGGTTCTGGCCGATGACTTCCGAGGGGGTGTAGCCGGTGCTGCGGAAGAACTGCGGATTGACGTATTCGATCGCCGGTTCGAGATTGGTGATGACGATGCTGGTCGGGCTTTGCTCGACGGCTTGCGAGAGGCGGCGGATCAGGCTGTCGCGCCGGCGCTCCTGCGAGAGATCCTCGAAGACGCCGACGTAGTTGAGCAGGGCACCGGCGCTGTCGCGCACGGCGGAAATGGTCAGCCACTCCTCGATCTGGGCTCCGTCCTTGCGTCGATTGACGATCTCGCCGCGCCAGAGGTCGTCGCGCAGGAGGGTTTGCCACATCGCCGCATAGAAGGCCTGATCGTGCTGACCGGAGGCGAAGACCGAAGGATTCTTGCCGATCAGTTCGTCGCTGGGGTAGCCCGTTACTTCTTCCAGGCGCGGATTGACGGCGACGATCCGTTGCTCGGCATCGGTGATCAGGACGCCGTTGGTCGAGTGTTCGAAGAGGCGGGCTGCCAGTTGCCTTTCCTTGTGCAGGCGGGCTTCGGCCGCCAGGCTGCGACGGACGCGGACCATGAGCAGGCCGCTGAGGACGAGCAGGACGAGCAGGATGAGGCCGGTCGCGGTCAGGGTCTGGCGGGTTTCGGCCTGCCAGCGGGCGAGGGCCTTTTCCTGGTCGACATGGACGAGCACGAACAGTGGATAGCTGCGCGAGGCTCGGAAGGCGGTCATCATCGGTCGTTGACGTTCCTGATCGTCGGCAATCGTGCCGATTTCTTCGCCCTGGAAGCGCTGCAGTTGCGCTTCGTCGAGGTGGTGCGTTCCCGGCGCCAGATCGTCGCGGCTGGAGGTGATCACCGTACCGTCATAGGCAATGATTTCGACGAGGGTGAGCAAGGGGTCGATGTGGCGGGCGAAATGGTTGAGGAAATAGTCGGGATTGATCGCGGCGAGGAGTTTTAGCCGACGTTCTCCCTGCTTTTCCTCGCGCAGTGCCGGGAAGAAAGTGGTGCCGTCCAGGGGCAGCGGGGTGCCGGCCGAGCCCGGCTGTCCATCGGCGAAGTCGCGTCCGTTCCAGGGCTGGCCCAAGCGCAGGAAACCGATACTGTTGTCGTCTTCACGGCGCGGCTGGAAATCGGCGGTATTTACCTGCCGGTTGAGGTTGTCCGGATTGGAGCTGGCGATGATGCGGCCGTCCGCATCGGCCATCGACAGCGAACGCAGAAAGAGCAGGCGACGCTGGATCAGTTCAAGCTGACCGTTGGCGGCCGATGGCACGGCATCGGCCGTGCGTTCATCCATTGCGGGATCGATCGCTTCGGGCAAGCCCTGAAGGGTCAGGCTGGTCAGATTCAGGGTCTGGGTCAGCTGATCCTCGAAAACCCGGGCTTGCGCTTCGGCTTCCTGAAGGTGACGGGCCAGGGCTTCCTGGCGGAGCCGGTAGATGTTGCCGAGGGCGCCGGCAACGACCGAAATGACCAGCAGTACCTGCAGCCCGACCAGCAGCTTGGTAAAGCGTCGGGCCTGCGGGAAGTTCATCGGAGGCTGGCTCAGTCGAGAACGGCGATCGGCAGCAGGCCGTGGCGTTCGGCCGCGGCTTTGAGTTCGCCGTTGCTTTTGACCTTGGCGACGAATTGTTCGAGACGGGCATGCCACAGATCATCGCCCTGGCGCATGGCATAGGCGTAGGGGGTGATGTGGTAGGTCACATCGGGCTTGATCAGACGTGCCCAGTCGGTGGTCTTGAGCATGCGCTGGCTGTAGGGGAAATCGGTCATGAAGACGTCGGCCCGGCCCGATTCGACTTCCTGCTCACGGGCATGCGGCGTGTCCAGCACCTTGAGGGTGGCTGCCTTGAGCTTTTCCTTCATCACCGGTTCGTGCAGCGTGCCCTTGGCCACGGCGACAACGCTGCCCGGCTTGTCGATGTCGTTCCAGCCCTTGATGCGGCGGTTGCTCTGGGTGGTGATGGCGTAGATGTCGCTCGCCAGGTGCGGCTTGGTGAAACGCAGTTTTTCCAGGCGCAGCGGCGTGATGCCGATGGCGAACATGGCGACGTCGCAACGGCCTTCGGTGACGTCGGCGATCAGCTTGGCGAAGGAACTGTCGACGAATTCGACGCGGACGTCGAGATCGCGTCCGAGTGCCCGCGCCATGTCGACGTCGATGCCGCTCAGTTGCTGCGTCTTGGGGTCGCGGTAGCTGATGCCGAAGTAATCCGGCCAGACGCAGACGCGCAGGCTTTTCGCGGACTGGATGCGATCCAGCGTGCTTTCCTGGGCCTGGAGCGGGGCTGCGCCGAGCAGCAGGAGAGCGGAGAAGGCAAGCGTACGAATCATGGATTTATTACTTTGGTAATAGATTTTGCGAGTCTATCAAATATGCCGAAGTCTTGCCCCCGGGATTTCACCTAGTCGCGCTGGATCAATTCAACCTTGTAGCCGTCGGGGTCTTCGACGAAGGCGATGATCGTTGTGCCATGCTTCATCGGCCCGGCCTCGCGCACGACCTTGCCGCCCCGTTCCCGGATCGCGGCACAGGCGGCGGCCGCATCGGGGACGGCGAGAGCGATGTGACCATAGCCGTTGCCCAGATCATAGGCTGGGGTCTCCCAGTTGTGGGTGAGTTCGAGCACCGCGCCTTCGCTTTCCGGGCCATAGCCGACGAAGGCTAGGGTGAATTTGCCCTCCGGGTAATCCTGGCGGCGCAGCAGTTGCATGCCGAGGATTTCGGTGTAGAAGGCGATCGAGCGATCGAGATCGCCGACGCGGATCATGGTGTGAAGAATGCGCATGTCGATTTCCTTGGGAATCTAGAAATGGGGAATCTGCCGGGCCAGTTGGCGCAGGGCCAGGCGCTGCACTTGCCAGTCCGGGCAGAGTTGTTCCACGACAGACCAAAAGCGTGGGCTGTGGTTCATTTCGCGGAGGTGGGCAAGTTCGTGGCAGACGACGTAATCGACGACCGCCAGCGGCATGAAGAGCAAGCGCCAGTTCAGCGAGATGCCGCCATGGTGGCTGCAACTGCCCCAGCGCGTGCGTGCCGATGAAAGGCGAAGCGGCGGCGGGGCGACGCCGAGGCGGGGGGCGTGCAGGGCAAGGCGTTGCGTAAACACTTCCCGGGCTTTTTCGCGCAGGGCTCTTTCCAGCAACTGGGCGGCATCGACCGTGGCCGTCGGCCACAGGTGCAGGCGATCGGCCTGCCATTGCCAGCGGGCGCGGCCGAGCGGGGTGACGGTCAGGGTCAGCTTGCTACCCAGTATCGTCAGGCAGGTGCCTTCGGCGATCGGCAGTTTTGTCGCCGCCGGCCGGTCGCGCCAGGCGGCCAGCTTGTCGAGTACCCACTGGCCGTGTTGCTGGATCAGGGCTTCGATGTCGCCCTGGCGGGCACGCAGGGGGGCGCCGACGCGCAGGCCGCGATGGTCGATGGCCAGGCCGATGGTCCGGCGGGCGCTGCGCTTCAACTGGTACGCCACCGCCTGGCCGGCGATGACGATGCGGTGATTCGCCTCAGGTGGCGTTGTGCTGGGCATCCGAATAACGGTGCGGCGAAATGCGGTGCATCTCGGCTTCGATCCATTCCTCGGCGCGCCGGTTGACCTCGGCCTCGGACAGGCCGGTGGCGTCGAAGGCTGGGCCGATACTGATCGTCACGGTACCGGGCTTCTTGAGGAAGGCCTGGCGCGGCCAGAGTTCGCCGGCATCGTGGGCGATCGGTACGACCTTGCAGCCGACGTGGGTGGCGAGATAGGCGCCGCCGGCCTTGTAGCGCTTTTTCTGGCCGACCGGCACGCGCGTGCCTTCGGGGAAGACGATGACGTAGAAGCCTTGCTGCAGGCGCTCGCGGCCCTGGGTGACGACCTGGTCGAGGGCGTCCTTGCCGGCGCTGCGGTCGATCGAGATCATCTTCATGGCGCCCAGTCCCCAACCGATCAACGGGACGCGCAGCAGTTCCTTCTTGAGCACGAAGACGCAGTAGGCGCCCTTGGGCACGACATCCTGCAGGGTCATGGTCTCCCAGGCCGACTGGTGCTTGGAAAGGATGACGCAGGCTTCCTTGGGCATGTTTTCCTGGCCGATGACCCGGGGGCGGATGCCGAGGATGTTCTCGACGCCGAACTGGATGCCGAGGCGCCAGAGCTTGCCGAAGCGATAGCCCCAAAGGCCACGCAGGGCTAGGGCGGCGACGACCACGAGCGGTGCCGAGAGGATGGACCAGACGATGGCGTAGGCCATGAACAGGGTGGAGCGGATGGCGATCATGCCTTGCCTTTCGCGAGGATGGCGTCGACCGCGCGGGCGAGGTCGGCGTATTCGGTCGTGCCGGGGGGCAAGTTGCCTTCGGCCCGGGTTTTTTCGCCCTTGCCGGTCAGCACCAGCAGCGGCTTGCAGCCGGCGGCAGCACCCGCCTGCAGGTCACGCAGGGAGTCGCCGACGGTAGGGACGCCAGTCAGGTCGATGTTGAGCGTTTCCGAGATGCGCTTGAACATGCCCGGCTTCGGTTTGCGGCATTCGCAATCCGAGTCGGCCGTGTGCGGGCAGTAGAAAATGGCGTCGACACGGCCACCCACGGTGTAGAGCGCCTTGTGCATCTTCTCGTGGATCTGGTTCAGCGTATCCATGTCGAACAGGCCGCGGCCGATGCCCGACTGGTTGGTGGCGACGACCACCTTGTAGCCGCTCTGGTTGAGTCGGGCGATCGCTTCCAGGCTGCCCGGGATCGGCTTCCATTCGGCCGGATTCTTGATGAACTGGGCGGAATCGAAATTGATCACGCCGTCGCGGTCGAGGATGACGAGTTTCATGGGCATGGCTTTCCGGCGATCAGGCCGAGAGCTTCGAAAGATCGGCGACCTTGTTCATCGCCGCATGCAGCTTGGCGAGGAGGCCCAGACGATTGGCACGCAGGGCCGGGTCGTCGGCATTGACCATGACGCCGTCGAAGAAGGCATCGACCGGTGTGCGCAACGCGGCGAGGGCCTGCAGCGACTCGCTGTAGTCGCCGGTGTCGAAGGCGGCATCGGCGGCCGGTACGACATCGACCAGTGCCGCGTGCAGCGCGATTTCGGCGGCTTCCTTGAGCAGGGCGTTGTCCACCACGGCCTCGACCGGGTTCTCGACCTTCTTCAGGATGTTGCCGACGCGCTTGTTGGCAGCGGCCAGTGCGGCGGCTTCCGGCAAGGCGGAGAAGGCGCGCACGGCGGCCAGTCGCTTCGGGATATCGCCCAGGCGTTGCGGCCGTTGCGAGACGACGGCATCGACTTCCTGTGCCGTGTAGCCCTGCTCGCGCAGGCTGCCGGCGAGGCGGTCGTAGATGAAGTCGGCCAGTTGCGGGCCGGCCGGCTGGAAGCCTTCGACGGCGGCGAACTTGTCGCCGACCACAGCGAGCATGGCGTCGAGCGGCAGGTCGAGATCGTGCTCGGCCAGCATGCGGATGACGCCCAGCGCATGGCGGCGCAGGGCGAACGGGTCACGGTCGCCGGTCGGAATCTGGCCGATGCCGAACATGCCGACCAGGGTTTCCAGCTTGTCGGCCAGCGCCACCACCGTGCCGACGCGGCCGCGCGGCAGGCTGTCACCGGCGAAGCGCGGCTTGTAGTGGTCCTCGATGGCATCGGCGACCTCGGCATCGAGGCCGTCGTGCTGGGCGTAGTAGCGGCCCATGATGCCCTGCAGTTCGGGGAATTCGCCAACCATGTCGGTCAGCAGGTCGGCCTTGGCCAGCACGGCGGCCTGTTCAGCGCGCTGCGCCAGCTCGCCGCCGCCGAGCTGGTCGGCGATGGTACGGGCAATCGCGGCGACGCGCTGCATGCGCTCGCCCTGGGTGCCCAGCTTGTTGTGATAGACGACCTTGGAGAGCCCGACGACGCGGGATTCGAGCGACTTCTTGCGGTCCTGGTCGAAGAAGAACTTGGCATCGGCCAGGCGCGGGCGGACGACGCGCTCGTTGCCGCCGATCACGGCAGACGGATCGGCCGGGCTGATGTTGCTGACGACGAGGAACTTGTTGGTCAGCTTGCCGGTGGCGTCGAGCAGCGGGAAGTACTTCTGGTTGGCCTTCATGGTCAGGATCAGGCATTCCTGCGGCACGGCCAGGAATTCTTCCTCGAACTGGCCGATCAGCACATTCGGGCGCTCGACCAGGGCGGTCACTTCGTCGAGCAGTGCGTC
>JAEUOD010000136.1 GCA_016791065.1 Dechloromonas sp.
CATCGGCTCGCAGATTACGCTCCACGCTTCCTTCCCACACTCAGTCACCCTCATGCAGTTGCGCTTCACTTCGTTCGTCGTGATCAACTTACGGCGGGACTTCCACCCGCAGGAGTGCGCCCATGCTGGGCGCACACAAAAAAAGGCCGCGAAATTCGCGGCCTTCAAATACGCAATCAGCTTGCGTGTGGTGCAGAAAAAATAACTTAGACCCGCTTGAAGAGCGGGCTGCGCACCTGCTGGGCGTCGGCGGCCGAGAAGAATTTCTCGGTGTAGATGTCGCGTTCGAACAGGCGGCCTTGCATCAGGGTGGTGATGCAGGCCTCGATCATGACCGGCGGGCCGCACAGGTAGGCCTTGCGGTCGCGGAAATCGTTGTCGAAATGCGCCTTGGCGGCTTCATGGACGAAGCCGCGAAAACCCGTCCAGCCACTGTCGGCCGGCTCGTCGTTAAGGGCCGGAACGTAGGTGAAATTCAGGTGTTTGGCGGCCAGTTCGACGAATTCCTGGTGGTAGTACAGCTCGCCCTGATTACGGGCGCCATAGACCAGCGTGATCGGCAGTTCGCTGCCCTCTTCCAGCAGGTCGAGGATCATCGAGCGCGGGCTGGACAGGCCGGAGCCGCCCGCCATGAACAGCGAGGGAACGTTGGCCGACTTGTGCACGAAGAAACGACCGTAAGGCCCCGACACCGTGACTTTGTCGCCAACCTTCAGTTCGTTGTGTATCCAGGTCGTGCCGGCCCCGCCTGGAACGATGCGGATGTTCAGTTCGATCTCATCGCCGGTCGATGGTGCGTTGGCCAGCGAGAAGGCGCGGTGCCCCAGGTCGTTGGGCAGGTTGAAATTGACGTACTGGCCGGCCTGGAAGTCGAGCACTTCATCCAGCCTGAGCCAGATGCCCTTGATGGTCGGCGTCAGATCCTCGATGCGGCTGACCACGCCCGGAAAGTCCTTGACCGGGATGTCGCGTGCATCGTCGTCGATCTCCATTTCGACATCGATGCAGGTGTCGGCCTCCAGCGTGGCGCAACAGGCCAGCGCCTTGCCTTCCTCGCGCTCGTAATCCATCAGCGCGAAACTTGAGGAATTCTGGTGGTCGACCTCGCCGTCGGTGATGCATACCTTGCAGGTGGCGCAATAGCCCTGGCCGCAGGCATGGGGCAGGTAGATGCCGGCACGCAGGGCGGCGTCGAGGATGGTCTGGCCGTCCTCGACTTCGATGCTGCGGCCGAGCGGCTCGATGGTCAGTTCGTAGCTCATTTTTTTAGGATCCAGTTGTTAGGATTGAGGATCGAGTAAAGGCACCGGGTGCCACTCGATCCTCGATCCTAATGCCTAACAGCTATCAATATCCCGTACCGGCAATGCCGTCCAGGCCCGGCGTGCGGAAACGAATCAGGTCTTTGTGGCCGATGCCGTTTTCCTTGAGGCTTTTGGCACGATCCGGCGTGAAGGGCGTGTTGCCGTTCTGCCAGATGGCCTTGTCCCAGTCGATGTGCTGCCAGTCCGGGTGATAGCTGAAGCAATCGGCCATCTGCTCGACAACAGCGGCAAACGGGGTTTCCGGCGGCAGGGCGAGCACGAAGGGACGCGAGAACATGCGGTGGCGTTCCCAGTTCACGTACAGCAACTGGCGGCCCTTGTAGTTCTCGACTGCGTCGCGCGACTTGAACTCGTACGGGGCGAGGGTTTTGAGCATGGTCATAGTCGTCTCCTTAGTTCTTGGTCGCCTGCTCGCGCCATTGCGCGAAGTTCTTCTGGTCCTCGGAACCGTTGAAGTCGCCGAGGGCGCGCTTGTCGAGCTTCCAGTAGTCGAGCATGTTCTGGCCCGGCTTGAAGTCCGGCGCGTTGACGTCGGTGCCATCCGGTTCGCAGTTGCCCTGCAACACCTGGTGCGAGGAGATGAAGGTCTGGCTGTACTTCTCCGGCTCGTTGTCGAAGATTTCCTTGCAGTGGTCGGAACAGGTGTGGAACTTCTCGCCCTGGTAGATCGACTCGCGGAAGCACATTTCCATCGGGTCGCCCGGCTCGTTGAACTTCATGGTGCTGACGCAGACCTGGCAATTCATCGGCGCGGTCTGGTTATTGAAGCGGTTGCCGGCCTTTTCCTGGGCGTCGAAGTATTCGAGCACCGGACGATAGTACTGGTCGAAGGTATTGGGATACTTCTCGGACAGCCAGTCCATTTCGTCGGGCGTCGGAATCCAGGTGTGGAAAGGCGTTGCCTGCGGCTTCATGTAGAAACCGATCCACGACTGGTGGGAGACGTGCTCCTTTTCCTCGATGGTCTGGTTGAAGCACTTCGGGATGGTGATGCCGTAGCGGGCGAGGTCCTTGAACAGGGCGCCGCCGTTTTCCTCGACGTACATTTCCCAAGCTTCCTTGAAGCTCATGATGCGCTTCGGCAGCATGTAATCCATCATCATGCCGACCGAGGCCAGCTTGCGCGTGCCACGCCAGGTCCACTTGTCGATCCAGCGCTGGACGATGGGCAGGTTGTCCGGATCCTGCTCGAGCATGAACTTGATGCATTCCAGACCCAG
>JAEUOD010000152.1 GCA_016791065.1 Dechloromonas sp.
CCACCGACCCTCAGCCGACCTACAGCATTCTCCAAAGCTGCCGCACGCCGAGCTACGGATTTTCGCGTTTCGCTTCTACGAAGCCGCCGTTCGCGGACTCACACGTTCGGCCAACTGCTGCCGCTCGTCGTTTCCCCAAACCGGCCATCTGGGCTACCGCAGTACTCCGTAACCTGCCGTCGGGCTGATTCACACAAATCGGCCTTTGCCGCCGTTGGCTGATCGCTAAATGTCGGTCAGCAGTCCGGCAGTAAGTTGCCGTTGGGCCCTACATCATGGCGAGCGGCAGCTTTCTCATTTAGCGAATACGTACTCCCGACCCGGAGCCGACGTAACCAAGATGTATGAACGGACATTCTCCGTCTCAAAATGGCAATGGGCGATGCTGATTACAGACCGGTCATTTGCATTTCGTGTGGAGTAGTGCCCGCAATTGGTGTCCGGATATATAAGCTTGTACCCAAATGCGGAGGTGGACGTAAGGCCCAACTGCGATCATAGGCAGTCATGCAGATCTTTGAACGAAAAATATATTTCAATGACCGAAACTCAAAAAGCCCTACTATCTTTACGACAATGACCCAGCTGTCGGTAGGTCGCGCATTGCTGCCAACTTCACGTAGAGCGTGCTACGCGAAATCCCCAGTGTTCTCGCGGCCATTGACAGGTTGCCGTGGCAGTTGGCAATTGCAGCATTGATTGCCGTGCGCTCCATTTCAGCCAAGCGGCCGGCTACCATGGCAGGTGTACGTTCACCTAGGGTCAGCACCGCATCGATCGTAGCACCGACAATATGCGGTGGGAGCTGGCTGCTGTCGATACGATTCCCATCGCTTAGCGCAAACATGGCTTCAAAGACATTCTGCAATTCACGGATATTTCCCGGCCAGCGATAACGCAACAGATGGTGCAAAACATCCGGAGCCAGGCTTTTCGGTGGGCAGCCGTATTTGCGGGCCAGACGCTGGTTGAGATTGCCGATGATCGCTTCGGTATCCTCGGGGCGCTCGCGCAAGGGTGGCAGGTGCAGACTGATGACGCAGAGTCGGTGGAAAAGATCTTCACGGAAGCGGCCGGTACCGGCATCCGTTTTTAGATCTCGATTGGTTGCAGCAATAATCCGCACGGACACTTTGCGTTCCTTGGTATCGCCAAGCCGAACGACCACGCCATCCTGAAGCACACGCAAGAGATGGGGCTGCATATCGAGCGGCATCTCGCCGATCTCATCAAGAAAAAGGGTGCCGCCATTGGCTTGTTCGAATTTGCCTGGCAGCCCGCTGCGGCGAGCGCCGGTAAAGGCTCCTTCGCTGTAACCGAACAATTCGCTGGCCAGCAACTCGCGGGTTAAAGCACCACAATTGACGGCAATGAAAGGTCCGTCCGGCTTGTTACTCGCCTTGTGGATCGAGCGCGCAAAGATCTCCTTGCCTGCACCGGTTTCACCGAGCAGCAGAACCGGCAAATCAAGCGGGGCAATCCGGCGTGCCCGGTTCTTTGCCGTCGTAATGGCTTGGCTGGTACCGATAATCTCGGCAAAGATTTCGTCGGTTGCCTTGCTGGCCGGGGTGGAAATGGCCGATGCTGGCCGACCCGGCGCACCGATCGGGATAACCAGCAAGGTGCCCAGGTCGCCATCGCGGGAACGCACGGGGTGCAGCCATTCCGAACGCAACCAGACCGGCATCTGGCGAAGGCGTTCATCGGGATGGACGGAAAAATCGAGAACGGTCAGCTGACTGCCAATTTCGAAGGGCAGGCGCACGCCATACATCTCGCGGGCCTGCTGCATGCTGCCGCTGGTTTTGACTATACGGCCACGCTGGTCGAACAGCACGACACAATCGTTGGCATATCGGGTAAATCCATCCATTGCCTGCTCGAGCAAACGGCTGTGCAATTCGGCATCGCGCCGGGCCAGAATACCCTCAATCTGCTTGGCCGCCGAAATAACCAGGCCCAACGTATGGCCATGGAAGGTTTCCTTGACGCCGGACACGTCCACGACGCCGAGCAGATTCCTGCCCAAAGGGTCGAGGATGGGTGCAGCGGCGCAGGTCCAGTGCTTGACGTCAATGCAGTAATGCTCACTAGCGTAGATTTGCACCGGCTGATGCGTGGCAATAGTGGTACCGATGGCGTTGGTGCCGATCAGTTCTTCGCTCCAGCAGCCACCGGGCGCCAGATTGATTTGCTCACCCGCGTCGCGCGCTCGGGTCTCGCCATTCAGGTCGAGAATGGTCCCGCTGGGATCGCTCAGCATGATCAGGGTACCGGACTCACGCAGGATTTCTCGCAGCGTTTCGAGTACCGGTTTAGCCGCCTCAAACAGATCTTGGGATCGCGCGCGTAGTTGGAGAATCTTGTCGCCATTCGTAGTAGGCGCGCTGCCAATGGCCGGATCGACCGCACCGGAGCGGCTGCGTAGCCAGGAGTTGAGCACGACTTTACGTACGCCATGGCCGCTTAGCGGCCGCCCCTGAAGGAAGCTTTCCCAGGAGCTGGCGACCACAGACTCATCGACGGTTCGTGGAATTAGAAGATTGCGATGAGGACACACATCAGGCTCGCTGGGGGCTCCGGAAAAATGGCGACGGAACAACAAATTTACCTAATCATAACCCTAGCCACCAACAGCCGAGAAGTCAATAAAAGTCTTTGCAAATCAATTGGTTGTGCGGCGCAATAAAACCAAGAAAAAGTGTCCGGATTCCGGACAGTGTGATTTCAACGTCGATATTCCGGACGTTTTCACGCCATTCTCCGGACAACTATCGTTTTGTCAGACATTTCGCCAAATCACTGTTTTATTGGAAAACATTTGGCATTCGATGATTTTTTTGTCTGCTGGCCCGCCCCTTGCCATTAAGTCAGCGTGGGACATCTCACACACACACCAATGACAGGAGACAAACATGCAAATCGAGCAGTCAAACGTACAGGTGATGGGCATCGATGCCGGCGGCACGATGACCGATACCTTCTTTGTCCGGGCCGACGGTCGCTTCGTCGTCGGCAAGGCGCAAAGTAACCCGGGCGATGAATCCCTCGCCATCTACAACTCATCGGTCGATGCCCTGGCCCACTGGGGGCGCAAGGTCGACGATGTCTATCCGGAGCTCGCCACCTGCGTTTATTCCGGCACCGCCATGCTCAACCGCATCCTGATGCGCAAGGGCCTCAACGTCGGCCTGATCTGCAACAAGGGCTTCGAGCAGATTCATTCCATGGGTCGCGCCCTGCAGAGCTATCTCGGCTACGCCCTGGAAGACCGCATCCACCTCAACACTCACCGCTACGATGATCCTCTGGTCCCTGTCTCCCGGACGCGTGGGGTCACGGAACGGACCGACGTGCAAGGCAAGATCGTCATTCCGCTTCGCGCGGATGAAGTACGCCAGGCCACCCGCGAACTGGTCGAAGCTGGCTCCCAAGCCATCGTCATTTGCCTGTTGCAATCGCACAAGAACGAGAGCAGCGAGCAACGGGCACGCGATATCGTCCGCGACGAACTGAAAAAGCTCAAATCCGATATCCCGGTTTTCGCCTCGGTCGATTACTACCCGTCGCGCAAGGAAAGTCACCGGATGAACACCACCATCCTCGAAGCCTACGGTGCCGAACCCTCGCGCCAGACACTGAAGAAGGTCAGCGACCGCTTCAAGAAGCATGGTGCCAAGTTCGACCTGCGGGTCATGGCGACGCACGGCGGCACAATCAGCTGGAAGGCCAAGGAACTGGCCCGTACCATCGTCTCCGGCCCGATCGGCGGGGTGATCGGCTCCAAGCTCCTCGGCGAATATCTCGGCGACGAAAACATCGCCTGCTCGGACATCGGCGGCACCAGCTTCGACGTGGCGCTGATCACCAAGGGCAATTTCGCCATCAAGTCCGACCCGGACATGGCCCGCCTGGTTCTCTCCCTGCCGCTGGTCGCCATGGATTCGGTCGGCGCCGGCGCCGGCAGCTTCGTCCGTCTCGACCCCTACAGCAAGTCGATCAAGCTTGGCCCGGACAGTGCCGGTTATCGTGTCGGCACCTGCTGGCCGGAAAGCGGCCTGGATACCGTGTCGGTGTCCGACTGCCACGTCGTCCTCGGCTACCTGAATCCGGATAACTTCCTAGGCGGCGCCATCAAGCTAGACGTCCAGCGCGCCCGCGATCACATCAAGGCGCAGATCGCCGACCCGCTCGGTCTGTCGGTCGAGGATGCCGCCTCGGGCGTCATCGAACTGCTCGACCTGACGCTATCGGAATACTTGCGTGCCAACATCAGTGCCAAGGGTTACAACCCGGCTGAATTCACGTGCTTCTCCTACGGTGGTGCAGGTCCGGTTCATACCTACGGCTATACCGAAGGCGTGGGTTTCAAGGATGTCGTGGTGCCGGCTTGGGCTGCCGGTTTTTCGGCTTTTGGCTGCGCCTGTGCCGATTTTGAGTACCGCTATGACAAATCGGTCGATCTGGGCGTCGCCCAGTTTGCCAGCGACGAGCAGAAGATTGCCGCCTGCACGACCCTGCAGCAAGCCTGGGAAGAACTCGCGACCAAGGTAATCGACGAGTTCGTCATCAATGGCTACAAGGCCGAAGACGTACTGCTGATCCCTGGCTACAAGATGCAGTACATGGGCCAACTCAATGACCTCGAAATCGTCTCGCCGGTAACGACAGCGGCAACTGCCGCCGACTGGCAGCAGATCATCGAGGCCTTCGAGAACACTTATGGCCGCGTTTACGCCAATTCGGCACGCTCGCCGGAACTCGGCTTCTCGGTTACCGGCGCCATCCTGCGCGGCATGGTCGTAACGCAAAAGCCGGTCCTGCCGGAAGATCCGGACGCCGGCCCGACGCCGCCCCAGGAAGCCTATCTCGGTACCCGCCCGTTCTATCGCCACAAGAAATGGGTGGAAGCGGCGCTGTGGAAGATGGAAGGTCTCAAGGCCGGCAACCACATCGTCGGTCCGGCCATTATCGAATCCGACGCAACGACCTTCGTTGTCCCGGATGGCTTCGAAACCACCATCGACAAGCATCGCCTGTTCCATCTCAAAGAAGTCAAGTGAGGAGACCCACCATGAATATGATGAGCAAAAAAGAAATCGGTATCGGCAATCTGCTGAAAAGTGGCCTGACACTCAAGGAACATCGTGATGCGATCATCGAGCGCACCAAGACCACCGGTTACTACAACGGCCTGGAAAAACTCGAATTCCGTGACCACGACCCGATCGGCTACGAAAAGCTGTTCTCCAAACTGCGTGGCGGCCTTGTCCATGCCCGCGAGACGGCGAAAAAAATCGCCGCCAGCCCAATCGTCGAGCAAGAAGGCGAACTCTGCTTCACGCTCTACAACGCAGCTGGCGACTGCGTCCTGACCTCGACCGGGATCATCATTCACGTCGGCACCATGGGCGCGGCGATCAAGTACATGATCGAGAACAACTGGGAAGCCAACCCGACGATCAACCCCGGCGACATGTTCACAACCAATGACTGCGCCATCGGCAACGTGCACCCCTGTGACATCGCCACCATCGTGCCAATCTTCTGGGACGGCAAGTTGATTGGCTGGGTTGGCGGCGTCACCCACGTCATCGATACCGGCGCAGTCACCCCGGGGTCGATGTCAACGGGACAGACCCAGCGTTTCGGCGACGGCTACATGATCACTTGCCGCAAGACCGGTGTGAACGACGAGCCGTTGCGCGACTGGCTGCACGAATCGCAACGCTCGGTACGCACGCCGAAATACTGGATTCTCGACGAGAAAACCCGCATCGCCGGCTGCCACATGATTCGCGAGCTGGTCGAGGACGTCATCCGGGCCGACGGTCTGGAAGCCTACGAGAAGTTCTCGCACGAAGTCATCGAAGAAGGCCGCCGCGGCCTGATGGGCCGCATCAAGGCGATGACTCTGCCCGGCAAGTATCGCAAGGTGTCCTTTGTCGACGTTCCCTACAAGCACGAAGACGTGCAGGTTTCGAACGCCTTTGCCAAGCTGGATTCAATCATGCACTCGCCCTGCGAGATGACCATCAAACCAGACGGCAAATGGCGGCTCGATTTCGAAGGCGCCAGCCGCTGGGGCTGGCATACCTTCAATGCCCACCAGGTGGCCTTCACCTCGGGCATCTGGGTGATGATGTGCCAGACCCTGGTGCCGACCCAGCGCATCAACGATGGGGCCTACTATGCCACCGAGTTCCACCTGCCCAAGGGCAGCTGGTGCAATCCGGATGACCGCCGCACCGGCCACGCCTACGCCTGGCACTTCCTGGTCTCCGGTTGGGCGGCCTTGTGGCGCGGTTTGAGCCAGTCCTACTTCAGCCGCGGCTACCTGGAGGAGGTCAATGCCGGCAACGCCAATACCTCCAACTGGCTGCAGGGCGGCGGCATCAATCAGGACGGCGATATTCACGCGGTCAACAGCTTCGAAGCATCGAGCTGCGGGACCGGCGCCTGCGCCGTCAAGGACGGCCTGAATCACGCCGCTGCCATCTGGAATCCGGAAGGCGACATGGGCGACATCGAGATCTGGGAAATGGCAGAGCCGCTGTTGTACCTCGGCCGCAACGTGAAGGCCAATTCCGGCGGCTACGGCAAGTATCGTGGCGGCTGCGGCTTCGAGACGTTGCGCATGGTGTGGAATGCCCAGGACTGGACGATGTTCTTCATGGGCAACGGTTACATGAACAGCGACTGGGGCATGATGGGCGGCTACCCATCCGCCACCGGCTACCGTTTCGAAGCGCACAATACCGGTCTTGAGCAACGTATCGCGATCGGTGACTCGCTGCCGCTGGGCGGCGATCTCGACCCGAGCAGCCCCGACTATGAGCGTCACCTCGATGCCACGTCGACCGTCAAGCGGGACAAGCAGTGCATGACGACGGAGGATTGCTACGCCAATCATGATCTCTACCTGAACTACCTGCGCGGCGGTCCCGGCTTTGGCGATCCGATCGATCGTGACCCCAAGGCGATCGAGAACGACCTGAACCAGAAATTCCTGCTGCCGGAATATGCGCAAAAGGTTTATGGCGCGGTCTTAACGCAGGATGCCAAGGGCGTATTCACGGTCGATGCGGCCAAGACTCAGGCCCGGCGAGGCGAAATCCGCAAGGAACGTCTGGCCCGCGCCCTGCCAACCAGGGAGTGGATGAAAGCAGAACGCGAACGCATCCTCAACAAGCACGCCTCCATTCAGGTCAAGCATATGTTCGCGACCAGCTTCGCCCTGTCCAAGAAGTTTACCCAGGAGTTCAAGGAGTTCTGGAGTCTGCCGGACAGCTGGCAATTGCTGGAAGACGAATTGGGCGTACCCACCTACGGCTCCAAGCACCGCATGGATCTGTCATTGCTGCCGGACGTCACTACCGTCGTCCAGGTCGAAGAATAATCACCCTTATCAGGAGCTTGAACATGTCTACCTATACCAATGACCAGGTCGCCCACCTCGTCGAGGGCAGCCTCGACTGGGAAACCACCTTCCGCATGCTGTCCATGCCCAAGGACCATGGCCGCTTCGAGCAGTATCTGGCGGCCCTGCAGTCCAAGGTCAAGTTCAGCGACAAGATCATCCTGCCGCTCGGGCCGCACCTCTACATCGTGCAGCAAGCCAAGACCAAGCAGTGGGTCAACCAGTGCGATTGCGGTCACGTCTTTGGCGATTACCGTGAAAACTGGAAGCTGAACGCCCTAGTCTATGTTCGCCGGACGGAAGAGGCGATGACCGAGGTCTATCCCAAGTTGATGGCCCCCGACACTGAGTGGCAGGTCTACCGCGAGTACTACTGCCCCGAGTGCGGCGCCATGCACGATGTCGAGGCGCCGACCCCGTGGTATCCGGTGATCCACGATTTCGAGCCGGATATCGAAGCCTTCTACAAGGAATGGGTCAACCTGCCGGTTCCCGAACGGGCTGACTAAGACCTGAAACAGGCGAGGGCCGGTTTCTCCGGCGCTCGCCTGTCTTCGCTCGGTACAACAAAAATCATCAGGGGACTGCGCAAGATGAACAAGGTGTATGCAACCAGCCAGGCCGCCCTCGACGGCCTGCTTTTCGACGGCATGACCGTCGCTGCCGGCGGCTTCGGCCTGTGCGGCATTCCGGAAAACCTGATCGAGGGCCTGCTGCAGGCCGGCACCCGCGATCTGACCATTGTCGGCAACAATGCCGGGGTCGACGATTTCGGCATGGGGCCGCTGCTCAAGATGCGGCAGGTCAGCAAGGTCGTTGCGTCCTATGTTGGCGAAAACAAGGAGTTCGAACGCCAGGTTCTGGCTGGCGAACTGGAACTGGAACTGGTGCCGCAAGGCACTCTGGCCGAACGTCTACGCGCCGGCGGCGCCGGCATTCCCGGTTTCTACACGCGAACGGCCTACGGTACGCGCCTGGCCGAAGGCAAGGAAACCCGTCAATTCGACGGCAAGGACTACGTGCTGGAACCGGCCATCCAGGCCGACCTGGCGATCGTCAAGGCATGGAAGGGCGACCGGGCCGGTAACCTCGTCTTCCGCAAGACGGCACGCAACTTCAATCCGATGATCGCCACCTGCGGGTGCATCACGGTGGCCGAGGTCGAGGAACTGGTCGACGTTGGCGAACTTGACCCGGATCAGATCCACACGCCGGGCATCTACGTCGACCGGATCATCCAGGGCAGTGGCTATCAGAAGCGCATCGAGTTCCGCACCACCGCCGATGCCGCCACGCCGGGCAAGCACGATCCGGTGCGCGACCGAATGGCCCGCCGGGCGGCACAGGAACTACGCAACGGCTACTACGTCAACCTCGGCATCGGCATCCCGACGCTGGTCGCCAACTACATCCCCGAGGGGATTCATGTCACGCTGCAATCGGAAAACGGTTTGCTCGGCATCGGTCCCTTTCCCTCCAGCGAGCACGTCGACCCCGATCTGATCAATGCCGGCAAGCAGACCATCACCAGCATTCCCGGCAGTAGCTTTTTCTCCAGCGCCGATTCCTTCGCGATGATCCGCGGCGGCCATGTCGACCTGTCGATTCTCGGCGGACTGGAAGTGTCGGAAAACGGCGATCTGGCCAACTGGATGGTGCCAGGCAAGATGGTCAAGGGACCGGGCGGCGCCATGGACCTGGTCTCCGGTGTCGGGCGGGTCATTGTCCTGATGGAACACACTGCTAAGGACGGTTCCCCCAAGATCCTGCCTAAGTGCAGTTTGCCGCTGACCGGCAAGGAGGTCGTGGATATGATCATCACTGACCTCTGTGTATTTATCGTCAATGGCGGCGGTGGACTGACCCTGATCGAATTGCAACCCGGTGTCTCGGTGGATGAGGTTAGGGCGAAAACAGCATGCCCCTTCTTTGTTTCGCCAGGCCTCAGCGCACGCCATCTCACGGAGTTGGATGCCGTCTCATGAACACCGATCTGGTCAGGGTTGGCGCTGGTTTGGCTATGCTTGGCAATTGGCCTGTAACTTCAGATCAGGGCGGTAAGCTGTCGGATATTCAGTATCGCCATTCGCTCAGGTATCTGACTCGGGTCGAGTGCCGGCGCGCTGTTGAAGTGCTGCACGGCGACTTGGCAAAAAGGCGCTCGCCAACTGCCAACTCAAGGAGAAAGATCGATGACCGATGCGTATATCGAAGGGCTTGAAGTGCGCCGAAAGGTCATGGGTGACAAGTTCGTCGACACGGCCTTTGCAAATGCTACGGAATTCACCCGACCCTTACAGGATTTCATTACCGCTAATGCCTGGGGGTCCGTCTGGTGCCGCGACGGTATAGATTTGAAAACACGCAGCCTGATCACGTTAGCCATGCTCGCAGCGTTGGGGCGCCAACACGAATTGCGCGGGCATGTCCGGGGGGCGCTCAATAATGGCGCTTCCGCTGTGGAAATTCGGGAAATCCTCCTGCACGCTGCCGTCTATTGTGGTGTGCCGCTGGCGGCCGACGCCTTTCGGACTGCTGAGACGGTTCTTTCCGAATGAGGGGTTCTTCCCCAAAGGCCGACCTAAATTGGCACGGGTTGTCGAACAAGTGTCGGCGTAGTCCTCTCTATAGAGGCGCTTGCCGCCCCGATGGCCGGGTCAGTGTGCAGCCAAGTATCAATGGCTGCTCTATAGGACAGAGCGGACTGATACTTCACCGCATAGGAACGGCTGTTTTGGCCGAGGTGATGACACTGGGCTGACGCCCGGTGCGACCACTCCACTCTGATAGCTGTTGTTGAATCTCTGACGGATCGACCGGCCGCTGAGGGTCGGGACGCGAACTTGCCCTCTCCGAGCTCATCGCCGTAAAGCCGCCGTTGAAGTTTCGCTTCCTGGAAGCAGCCATTCGTCACTGAGCGCTGGCGACCCTGAAGAGACGGTCGGTCTTTCAACCCAACGTCGCCTT
>JAEUOD010000179.1 GCA_016791065.1 Dechloromonas sp.
CCGAGGTCGACATTCAGTTGGGAAGCAACGTCGGCAGCCAGTTTGGGGTTGGCGTTGCCGGTGAAGACCATCAAGCTGTTGTAGGCCATGTCCACATTCCTTCGGGCTGTTTATGCAGAATGCGCAAATTGCCCGCCACAATGAAAATCGGGCAGGCTTGTGACCTGCCCGAAGGAAGCTTGGCTGGGGAAGAAGGATTCGAACCTTCGAATGCCGGAATCAAAATCCGGTGCCTTGACCAACTTGGCGACTCCCCAGCGGGTTCGTCTGCACGGGTTCGCGTGCAAGCGAGGCGCGGATATTACACAACGCCGTTGGCGCTGTCCACCTTTTTTTAAATTTTGGCCAATGGATGTTCGTCCAGGCCATCGGCAATCCAGCCTTTCATATCGCCTGGAAGCGCAGCCAGAAGTCGTTCCGCATCCTGGAGCCGGGGAAAACCGGCGAAGACGCAGGCGCCCGAGCCAGTCATCATGGCTTGCGGCGCACGTGCCTTGAGCCAGTCGAGGGCGGCGGCCACTTCAGGGAAGCGACTGCAGGCAACGGGCTCCAGATCATTGTGGCCTTTGCCGTGGCCCCATTGGCCGGGGGCGATGGCAGGGGTGTCGCGGCGGAGTTCGGAGGCGCCGAAGATGGCGGCGGTCGGCACGTGGGCTGCCGGATGCAGTACCAAATAGGTCTCGGCCGGCAGGTCGACATCGGTGAAGCTTTCGCCGACGCCTTCGGCAAAGGTGTTGCGACCATGGACGAAGACCGGCACGTCGGCGCCCAGGCTCAGGCCGATTTTCTCCAGTTCCGGCCGGGTAAGGCCGGTTTGCCATAAGTGATTGAGGGCGAGCAGTACGGTGGCGGCATCGGAACTGCCGCCACCGAGGCCGCCCCCCATTGGCAAATGTTTTTCCAGATAGATGGTCGCGCCTTGGCGGCTGCCGGTGGCCAGTTGCAGCAGGCGGGCGGCACGGACGGTGAGGTCGCTGTCGGCCGGCACGCCGGGGATGGGGGTGGCCAACACAATGGCGCTGTCGTCGCGGGGGGCGAAGCGCAGCTGGTCGGCGCGATCGATGAAACGGAAGACCGTCTGCAAAAGGTGGTAGCCATCGGCGCGACGGCCGACGACGTGCAGGAAAAGGTTGAGTTTGGCCGGAGCCGGCCAGGTGCTGTCCCAGGTCCAGTCATTCATGGCGCTTCTTTCCATTCTTCGATGCGCAGGCGCAACTCGATTTCGCCATCGCGGTTCAGCGTCAGGCGTGCTGGTAGCGCACCGGGGGCATCGTCGTCGTAGGCGTAATCAATCTGCCAGCCGGCTTCGCGCAGGCTGCTCGGGCGTGCCAGGGGGTCATGGCCGATTTGCGCTCCGGGGGCGGCACGGCCGAGCAGCCAGGCAGGCAGGCGGCGTATCGGCAGGCGTTGCCCGGTAACTTCCTCTATCAGCGCGTCGGGATCGCCGGATTCGCGGATCTGCCCGTCGGCCGATTCGAGTCGCGAGCGCGCGGGGGTCATTTCGATGCGGGCCAGGCCATAACCGAGCGGGTTCGAAATGAGCAGGCGGTCGCTATCACCCCGATGTTCCCAGGAGAGGCGCCCACCTGCACTTTGCATGGACTGGCCCGGTATCTGGGCACGCAGGGCGAAACGCGCTTCGAGCGCGAAATTGCCCACCTTTTCACGTTCCGGCAGGCTGGGCGTGGGCAGGCTTGCGCAGCCGGCAAACAGCAGGCCGGCGCACATACTGATCAATAAATGCCGCATCAGGGCTGAAGTTTCTTGATGGTCGCCGCGATGATTTCGTTGTCGGGATTCTGTTTTGCCGCCTCGGCCAGCAGGCGGCGCGCATCGTCCTTGCGGCCGAGCGACCAGAGGACTTCGCCGAGGTGGGCCGCGATTTCGGGGTCGGCACGCTGGGCGTAGGCCTTTTCCAGTGTTTTCAGCGCGGCATCCGTCTTGCCTTGGCGGAACAGGACCCAGCCCAGGCTATCGGTAATGAAGGGGTCGTCCGGCATCAGCGCCAGCGCCTTGTTGATCAGCTCGAAGGCTTCGCCGAGGCGTACGTTACGGTCGGCCCAGGAGTAGCCGAGGGCATTGAGCGCATGGGCGTGGTCGGGCTTGATCTTGAGCAGTTGCTTGAGGCGGGACTCGAGGATGTCCGGCTTGCCCAGGCGGTCGGCGGTCAGTGCCGACTCGTAGAGCAGGTCGGTGTTGTCGGGCTGGGTCGTAAGCGCAGTTTCGAGGGTGATGAAGGCGTCGTTCACCCGACCGGCTTCGCGCAGCAGATGCGCTTCGGCCAGAATCATCTGGGTCCGTTCCACTTCGCTGTCCACCTTGGTTTTGCGCAGCATTTCCCGGGCTTCGTCCAGCTTGCCCTGCTGGGCCAGTATCTGGGCCGAGCGCGAGCGGGCGGGAATGTAGTGTTCGCCGCCGTTCACCTGCTGGAAATGCGTCAGGGCCGCTGCCAGCTTCTTTTGCTCCTGGTCGAGCTGGCCGAGGAAGAAATGGATTGCGCTCTTGTCGGCCATCTCGCTTTGCAGCAGCCGTTCCAGTTGTTCGCGGCCGGTCTCGATGTCGCCCTGCTGCAAAGCGAGCATGGCGAGTGGATAGATCACGTCGGGATTGTCCGGGTTGTCCTTGATCAGACGGTCGAACTGCTTGCGCGATTCGGCATACTGCTTTTCGCTGATCAGCAGGCGGGCCAGCGTCAGGCGGGCGTCGCGTGCGCCTGGGTTGCGGTCGACAAAGTCACTCAGACTGTCGATGGCGGTCGACGGCGATTGGCGGGCCTGCAGCTGGGCGCGGGCCTGGGCGGCGGCTTCCCAGTCCGGACGGAGTTGCAGTGCCTTTTCGGTTTCCGAGAGTGCGCGCATATTGTCGCCGGCATTGGCGGCAGCCTGGGCCATGGCGAAGTGCGCTTCAGCCATGCCCGAGTAGGGGGTGGCGACGCGATCGATCAGGCGTTGGACCGCTTGCTTGTCGGTGTGTTTGCCGAGCAAGCGGTTGAGTTGCAGCAGGTTGGGACCGAGGTGTGCCTTGTCCTGTTCGAGCAGGTTGACCAGTTGCGGCGCCAGGTCTTCGAGGCGGTTTGCCTGCACGAGCAAGGTGGATTGCATTTGCTTGGCTGCCACCGAGTCGGGTTCTACTTCCAGCCAGAGCCGTGAGAGTTCGATGGCCTTGTCGTATTGCCGCGCGAAGCCCGCGACTTCCGTTGCCCGGGCGAGGACCTTGGGGTCGCGAGTACGCAGGGCGAGATCACTCCAGGCATCGACGCCGAGCTTGATGTCGCCGCGCCGCAGTGCGAATTCGCCGAGCAGGGTCTGGAAAACGGTGCGCGCCAGGAGATTCTCCGAGGATGCCTGGCTGGCTGCCCGTTGTGCGGCGGCTTTCGCCGGCGATTCGCCGGCGCCCAGTGTAGGAGTGCCATGGGTCAGTCCCAGGGCAAGCGTCAGGGTGGCGGCGATGAACTTCGGTTGCATGGTCTGCTTTCGTCAGGGATACGTCTTGGAACGCATAGAATCGCTTAAGTTTGCGATGTTATTTGGCTTTGACTGGAGGAACAAGCGATGCCGGAATTGCCGGAAGTGGAAGTCTGT
>JAEUOD010000181.1 GCA_016791065.1 Dechloromonas sp.
CGGAGAGTTGGAGTAACCTACGGGGTTTTCCCCAATAGCCATCCGCCGAGGAGAATCCGTGGAAAAGGATCTGCGCGAAGCCGCACTTGAATACCATCGCTGGCCCACCCCGGGCAAGATTTCCGTCCGCCCGACCAAGGGTCTGACCAACCAGCGCGACCTGGCGCTGGCCTACTCGCCGGGCGTCGCTGCCGCTTGCGACGCGATCGTCGAAGACCCGGCCACCGCCGCAGACTACACCTCGCGTGCCAACCTGGTCGGTGTCGTCACCAACGGTACCGCCGTCCTTGGACTTGGCAACATCGGCCCGCTGGCTTCGAAGCCGGTGATGGAAGGCAAGGGCTGTCTGTTCAAGAAGTTTTCCGGTATCGATGTGTTCGACATCGAACTCGCCGAGAACGATCCGGACAAGCTGATCGACATGATCGCCGCCCTCGAGCCGACGCTCGGCGGCATCAATCTCGAAGACATCAAGGCGCCGGAGTGCTTCTACATCGAGCAGAAGCTCAAGGAGCGGATGAAGATTCCGGTCTTCCACGATGACCAGCACGGCACCGCGATCATTTCCGCCGCCGCCATGCTCAATGGCCTCAAGGTCGTCGACAAGAAGATCGACGAGATCAAGGTGGTCGTTTCCGGTGCTGGTGCTGCCGCCATCTCCTGTCTGAACCTGTGGTGCGATCTCGGCGTCAAGCGCGAGAACATCACGGTCTGCGACTCCAAGGGCGTCATCTACGTCGGCCGTACTGGCGGCATGGATGAAACCAAGGCGCGCTATGCCCAGAACACCGAAGCCCGTACCCTGGCCGATGCCATGGTCGGTGCCGACGTTTTCCTCGGACTGTCCGCTGCCGGCGTCGTCAAGCAGGACATGGTCAAGAGCATGGCCGACAAGCCCATGGTTTTCGCGCTCGCCAACCCGACGCCGGAAATCATGCCTGAACTGGTCAAGGAAGTTCGTCCGGACGCGATCATCGCCACCGGCCGTTCCGACTATGTGAACCAGGTCAACAACGTTCTCTGCTTCCCCTTCATCTTCCGCGGCGCGCTCGATGTCGGCGCCACCCGCATCACCGAAGAGATGAAGATGGCCTCGGTGCGAGCCATCGCCGAACTGGCCGAAGCCGAAGTGACGGACGAAGTGGCGATGGCCTACCCCGGCCACGATCTCTCCTTCGGTCCGGAATATCTGATTCCCAAGCCCTTCGATCCGCGCCTGATCGTCAAGATCGCGCCGGCCGTCGCCCAGGCCGCGATCGATTCCGGCGTCGCCACCCGGCCGATTACCGACTGGGCAGCTTATCGCGCCAAGCTCTCCGAGTTCGTCTATCACACCGGCGTCGGCATGCGCGCCATCTTCCAGGCCGCCCGCCAGGCCAAGGGCAAGCGCATCATCTACGCCGAAGGCGAAGATGAGCGCGTGTTGCGCGCTGTTCAAGTTGTGATCGAAGAAAAATTCGCGCGTCCGATTCTCATCGGTCGTCCGGAAGTCATCGCTCATCGCCTGGAAAAGGCCAAGCTGCGCATCAAGCCGGGTGTCGATTTCGATGTGGTCAATCCCGAGTCCGACGAGCGCTATCGCGAATGCTGGACGGCTTACCACAAGCTGATGTCGCGTCGCGGCGTGACGCCGGCGATCGCCAAGGAAGCCCTGCGCCGCAAGCCGACCGTGATCGGCGCCATGCTGCTCAAGCTCGGCTACGCCGACGGCCTGATCTGCGGCATGGCCGGCCAGTACAGCCATCACCTCGGCGTGATCAGCCAGATCATCGGCAAGCGTCCGGGGGTCAATACCCTGGCGGCGATGAACTACCTGATGCTGCCGGGCCGCTCGCTGTTCATCTGCGACACGCATGTGAATGAGAACCCGAGTGCCGAGGAAATCGCCGAAATGACCCTGATGGCGGCCGAGCAGGTCAAGCGCTTCGGCAGTCATCCGAAGGCGGCCTTGCTTTCGCACTCCAATTTCGGTTCCGGTAATTCCGAGTCGGCTCGCAAGATGAGCGTGGCGGCTGGCCTGGTATCAGCGATGTCGGCTGGCGAACTGGAAGTCGACGGTGAAATGCATGGTGACTCGGCATTGAACGAAGATGTCCGTCGCGAAGCCAACCCGGATTCGCCGCTCAAGGGCGAAGCCAACCTGTTGGTCATGCCCAACATCGACGCTGCCAATATTTCCTACAACCTGCTGAAAATGACGGCCGGCGAAGGCGTTACCATCGGCCCCATCCTGCTCGGCGTGGCCCGCCCGGTGCATGTCCTGACCTCGACGGCAACCGTTCGCCGCCTGGTCAACATGTCGGCGCTGGCCGTCGTGGAGTCGATGGAGCGCTGATTTACGGCATCCCGACAAGAAAAAGCCGCCGAAGACCTCGGCGGCTTTTTTGCGCCCGCGGAATGGCGGTCAGGCGGCCAGGGCGTTCAGGAGCTTGCCGTGAATACCACCGAAACCGCCATTACTCATCACCAGGATGTGGTCGCCGGGTTGGGCGGCCAGGCTGACCTGATCGACCAGACGATCGATGTCGTCCTCGACGATGGCGCGTTCTCCCATCGGTGCCAATGCTTCGCGGGCGTCCCAACCCAGGTTGGCGGCGTAGCAGAAGGCACTGTCGACTTCGCGCAGGCTGTCGGGCAGTTGTGCTTTCATCGTTCCCAATTTCATCGTGTTGGAGCGTGGTTCGAGCACAGCCAGGATGCGCCCGTTGCCGATCTTGCGGCGCAGGCCGGCGACGGTCGTGGCGATGGCTGTCGGGTGATGCGCGAAATCATCGTAAACCGTAATGCCGCGCACGACCCCCCGGATTTCCATGCGCCGTTTGACGTTTTCGAAGCGCGACAGCGCATCCAGGCCCTGGGCGAGCGGCACGCCGACATGACGGGCGGCGAGCAGGGCGGCGCAGGCGTTGGCGCGATTGTGTTCGCCAGAGAGATTCCAGCGCGAACGGCCGATAATTCCCTCCGGACCATGCATGACCAGTTCGCCGCGAGCATCGTCGCCGGTGACGCGATAGCCACTCGGGTTATTGAAGCGTTCGACCGGCGTCCAGCAGCCGCGCTGCAGGACGCGTTCGAGGCTGGCTTCGGCGGCGTTTGAAACGATCAGGCCGGAAGCGGGCAGGGTGCGGACAAGGTGGTGAAATTGCGTTTCGATGGCTGCCAAATCGACGAAGATATCGGCGTGATCGAATTCAAGGTTGTTCAGAACCACCGTCCGCGGCTTGTAATGAACGAACTTGGAGCGCTTGTCGCAGAAAGCGGTGTCGTATTCGTCGGCCTCGATGACGAAGAAAGGCGTATCGCCGAGGCGGGCGGAAACGCCGAAATTCATCGGAACGCCGCCGATCAGGAAGCCCGGCGCCATGTTGGCGTCTTCCAGAATCCAGGCCAGCATCGAACTGGTTGTCGTCTTGCCGTGCGTGCCGGCAACGCCGAGCACCCAGCGCCCCTGCAGGACATTCTCGGCCAACCATTGCGGGCCGGAGACATAGGGCAGGCCCTTGTCTAGTATGGCTTCGAGCAGCGGATTGCCGCGTGAAATGGCATTGCCGACGACGAAAACGTCCGGCGTGAGCGACAGTTGCTCGATGCCGTAGCCTTCGATCAATTCGACGCCGGCGCCCCGTAACTGGTCACTCATCGGTGGATAGACGTTGGCGTCACAGCCGGTGACCTTGTGACCGGCGGCTACCGCGAGTTGGGCGACGCCGCCCATGAAGGTGCCGCAAATACCGAGAATGTGAATGTGCATATGGAGCAGACCCGTTAGAATGGGGGCGATTCTACCCTGATCGAGCCCCCATGCCCCGCCATGACAGGCCCCGCCCGAGTGCGAATGCCCGGGCCAGCATCGCCAGCGCCGCCGCCCGCCTGATGGCCGAGGATGGCATTACCGACTATCACCTTGCCAAGCGCAAGGCCGCCCGGCAACTGGGTCTGACGGAGCATGTCGGCTTTCCCGACAATTCCGAGGTCGAGGCCGAATTGCGCGCCTATCGCAGCCTCTACCAAGGCGACGATCATGCCGAGATGTTGGCCGCCATGCGCCACACGGCGCTCGAATTGCTCGATTTGCTCGCCGATTTCCGGCCTTATCTCACCGGTTCGGTTCTCGACGGTACGGCCGGCGAACATTCGCATATCGACATCCTGCTGTTTGCAGACAGCGCCAAGGAAGTTGAGATCTTTCTGCTTAACCGGGGTATCGAGTTCGAGCACGTCGAAGCGCGCAACGAGAAGGTCGAGGCTGTGCTGCAGATGGAGACGGATACGGCGGATGCTGACCTGGTCATCCTCTCGCCGCAGCAGGAAAGAGTCAGCTTCAAGTACCGCGACGGTCGTCCACGCGAGCGTATCCGGGCCGATGCCCTGCGCGCCTTGCTTTTGGAATAGGCTGGACAAGTTGCAGCGAATTGCGGCAAACTTGCAGCTATGACGAAGCGAAAAACAGCGTCCGAGTCGATTGAAAAGCCGCGCATCCTGGTGGTGCATGGACCCAATCTGAACCTGCTGGGTACCCGCGAGCCCGAACACTACGGCCGGGTGACCCTGTCCGACATCAACGTCTCGCTGGCCCGCATGGCCGATGCGGTTGGTGTCGACCTCGAGGCTTTCCAGAGCAATCATGAAGGTGCCCTGATCGAGCGTGTTCATGCGGCCCGCGAACAGGGCGTGCAGGGTATCATCATCAACCCGGCGGGGTATACGCACACCAGCGTCGCGCTGCGTGATGCGCTGGCTGCTGTCGCCATCCCGTTCATTGAAGTCCATCTTTCGAACGTGCATGCCCGGGAGCCCTTCCGGCATCACTCCTATTTCTCCGACATCGCTGTCGGCGTCATCTGCGGACTGGGGCATGAAGGCTACCGCCTCGCCCTCCAGTACCTGCTCAACAAGCTCAACATTGAATAGTCCGGCTGCGGCCGGCATGTTGCGTCATTTTCGGCGCACAACAGAAGGGAGTCTCCATGGATCTGCGTAAACTCAAGAAGCTCATCGATCTCGTTCAGGAATCCGGTATTTCGGAACTGGAAGTCACGGAGGGTGAGGAAAAAGTGCGTATCGCCAAACATTACGGCACCGTTGCTGCCGCACCGCAGCAGTACTACGCTGCGCCGGCCCCGATGCCGGCTCCGGGTGCGCCGGCTGCTTCCTCGGTGAACCTCGACGATGAGGACGATTTGCCGGAAGGGCACGTCGTCAAGTCGCCGATGGTCGGTACTTTCTACCGCTCGCCGTCGCCGGGCGCCGATGCCTTCGTGCAGGTCGGTAGCGTCGTCAAGAAGGGCGATACCCTGTGCATCATCGAAGCCATGAAACTGCTCAACGAGATCGAAGCCGATGCCGAGGGTACCGTCAAGGCCATCTTGCTCGATAACGGCGAGCCGGTCGAATTCGGTGAACCGCTGTTCGTGATCGGCTGATCATGGCGATGTTCGAGAAGATTCTCATCGCCAACCGCGGTGAGATTGCCTTGCGCATCCAGCGCGCCTGCCGCGAGTTGGGCATCAAGACCGTGGTGGTCTATTCCGAGGCCGACCGCGAGGCCAAGTACGTCAAGCTGGCCGACGAGTCGGTCTGTATCGGGCCGGCGTCGTCGACGCTGAGTTACCTGAACGTGCCGGCGATCATTTCGGCGGCCGAAGTGACCGATGCCCAGGCCATTCACCCGGGTTACGGCTTCCTGTCGGAGAACGCCGACTTCGCCGAGCGCGTCGAGACCTCCGGTTTCGTCTTCATCGGCCCGCGCGCCGAAACCATCCGCCTGATGGGCGACAAGGTCTCGGCCAAGGATGCCATGAAGACGGCCGGCGTGCCCTGCGTGCCGGGCTCCGATGGCGCCCTGCCGGAAGATCCGAAGGAGATCGTCAAGATCGCCCGGGCCGTGGGTTACCCGGTGATCATCAAGGCGGCCGGTGGCGGCGGCGGTCGTGGCATGCGTGTTGTGCATACCGAGGCTGCCTTGGTCAATGCCGTGGCGATGACGCGTCAGGAAGCTGGCCAGTTCTTCGGCAACCCGGCCGTCTACATGGAAAAGTATTTGGAAAATCCGCGCCATGTGGAAATCCAGGTGCTGGCCGACGAATTCAAGAGTGCAATCTATCTTGGTGAGCGCGACTGCTCCATGCAGCGTCGCCACCAGAAGGTTATCGAGGAAGCGCCGGCACCGCTGATCCCGCAGCGCCTGATTACGCGTATCGGTGAACGCTGTGCCGAGGCCTGCCGCAAGATCGGTTATCGCGGCGCCGGCACCTTCGAATTCCTCTACGAGAACGGCGAGTTCTACTTTATCGAGATGAACACGCGCGTCCAGGTCGAACACCCGGTCACCGAAATGATCACCGGCGTCGATATCGTCCAGGAACAGATCCGTGTCGCCGCCGGCGAAAAGTTGCGCTACAAGCAGAAGGATGTCGTCTTCCGCGGCCATGCCATCGAATGCCGCATCAACGCCGAAGATCCCTTCACGTTCGTGCCCTGTCCCGGCAAGATCGAGTTCTATCACCCGCCCGGCGGGCCCGGCATCCGGGTCGATTCCCATATCTACCAAGGCTATACTGTGCCGTCGCATTACGACTCCATGGTCGCTAAGGTGATTTCCTACGGCGATACCCGCGAGCAGGCCATCCGCCGCATGCGCATCGCGCTGTCGGAAATGAGCATCCAGGGCATCAAGACCAACGTGCCGCTGCATCAGGAGCTGATGCAGGATGCCCGCTTCATTGAGGGCGGCACCAGTATTCACTACCTCGAACAGAAACTCGCCGACAAGGGCGAAGTGAAGAAGTAATCGATGGCCTGGCAAAACGTCAGTTTCCTGACCGATGCGTCGCACGCCGAACCGCTGTGCGACGCCTTGATGGAGGCGGGGGCGCTTTCCGCCTCGATCGAGGATGCCGATGCCGGCACGCCGGATGAGCAACCGCAATTTGGCGAGCCGGGCTCGGTCAATTCGCCGGGTTGGCAGCATTCGCGCGTCGTTGCCCTGCTTGAACCCGATGCCGACCCCGCCGCCTTGCTAGGTGAAGCGGCTGTGGCCATCGGATTGGCAGCGGTGCCGGACTTCACGGTTGAAACGGTCGCCGAGCAGAACTGGGTGCAACTGACCCAGTCGCAGTTCGACCCGATCCGGGTTTCCGAACGCCTGTGGATCGTGCCGTCTTGGCACGACTCGCCTGATCCTGCCGCGATCAACCTGATTCTCGATCCTGGCATGGCTTTCGGCACGGGGTCTCATCCCACCACGCGGCTTTGTCTGGAGTGGCTGGAGCGCAATATCATTCCGGCTTGTTCGCTGCTCGACTATGGCTGTGGCTCCGGCATTCTGGCGATTGCGGCGGCCCGGCTTGGTGCCGGTCGCGTCGCCGGTGTCGATATTGACCCGCAGGCGGTCGAGGCGGCGAATGCCAATGCCGAGCGCAATGGCGTGAAGGCCTTGTTCGCCGATTCGGCGGAACCGGTGGCTGGCGAGTATGATGTCGTCGTGGCCAATATCCTCTCCAATCCGCTGCGCGTGCTGGCTCCGGCCATTTGCGCACATGTCCGCTCCGGCGGACGACTCGCCCTGTCCGGCATTCTTCGGGAACAGGCAGAGGAAATCATTGGCATTTACGCCCAGTGGTTGCCGCTGCAGGTGGCCGATGTGCGCGAGGACTGGGTATGTCTGGCCGGAACCAAGCCTTGATGCGGACACGTTGCCCGGCGTGCGGCACGGTTTTCCGTGTCACGCCCGAGCAACTTCGACTGAAGGCCGGCAAGGTCCGCTGCGGCCAGTGCCAGACGGTTTTCAATGCCTTCGATTGCCTGGTTCATGAGGGGATGCTTGAGCCAATCGTTGCCGCACCGGTTACACCATTGCCCACGCCTGTCGCAGTGGACTTCGAAGAAGCGGCCGCATCCGCTCCGTTGCCATCCGAGCAGGTGACCGGAGCCGCCGTTTCGCCCTTCCCGAAAATTATTCCGGATTTTGATGGCAGCCTAGAAGAAACGCAGCCTGATTTGCCGGAGACTATTGCGGAACCGGAACCGGAACCGGAACCGGAACCGGAACCGGAACCGGAACCGGAACCGGAACCGGAACCGGAACCGGAACCGGAACCGGAACCGGAACCGGAACCAGAGCCAGAGCCAGAGCCAGAGCCAGAGCCAGAGCCAGAGCCAGAGCCAGAGCCAGAGCCAGAGCCAACGGCCGAAGCCTTGGCGGAACCACTGGTCGAAACGCCCGAGGAGAGTACTTTGGCTGCTCGCGAGGCGGGA
>JAEUOD010000047.1 GCA_016791065.1 Dechloromonas sp.
AATGGCTATCGAACGCACCCTTTCCATCATCAAACCCGACGCCGTCGCCAAGAATGTCATCGGCAAGATCTACTCCCGTTTCGAAACCAACGGCCTGAAGATCGTCGCCTCCAAGATGGCCTGGCTGTCGCCGCAGGAAGCAGGTCAGTTCTACGCTGTGCACAAGGAGCGTCCTTTCTTCAAGGATCTGGTCGACTTCATGATCTCTGGTCCGGTCATGATCCAGGTGCTGGAAGGCGAAGGCGCCATTGCCAAGAACCGCGAACTGATGGGCGCTACCGATCCGAAGAAGGCCGATGCCGGTACCATCCGCGCTGATTTCGCCGAATCCATCGACGCCAATGCCGTCCATGGTTCCGATGCGCCGGAAACCGCCGCTGTTGAAATCGGCTTTTTCTTCCCGGGCATGAACGTTTACGCCGGCCGCTAATAGCAGCTGTCAGGATCGGGGGTCGAGCTGTTCGCTTAAGGCTCGATCCTGCTCCTGGATCCTATGCAGAATTTACTTGATCTTGATGGCGACAGCCTGACTGCCTGGTTTGCCGAGCAGGGCGAAAAGCCCTTCCGCGCCCGACAGGTCTTGCGCTGGATTCATCGCTCCGGTGTGGCAGATTTCGATGCCATGACCGATATTGCCAAAAGCCTGCGCGAAAAGCTCAAGGTCAAGGCAGTCGTGCAGCCGCCGGCCGTTGTGTCCGACAAGCTCTCGGATGACGGCACGCGCAAGTTCCTGATCGATGTTGGCAACGGCAATGCGGTCGAGACGGTGTTCATTCCCGAGGACGATCGCGGCACGCTGTGCATCTCCACACAAGCTGGTTGCGCGCTCGATTGCGCCTTTTGTTCGACCGGCAAGCAGGGCTTTAACCGTAATCTGACGGTGGCGGAAATCATCGGCCAGCTCTGGCAGGCCAACAATGCGCTCGGCGCGGTTCATGGCGACGAACGCGTCATCTCCAACGTCGTCCTGATGGGCATGGGCGAGCCGCTCGCCAATTTCGAAAACTCTGTTGCCGCCTTGAAGCTGATGCTCGACGACAACGCCTACGGTTTGTCGCGTCGTCGCGTTACCGTATCTACCTCTGGTCTGGTTCCGGTCATGGATCGCCTGCGCGAGGAGTGTCCGGTGGCCCTGGCCGTTTCGCTGCATGCACCGAACGATGTGCTGCGCGATCAACTCGTGCCGATCAACCAGAAATATCCGCTGGTCGAACTGATGGCTGCCTGTCAGCGTTATCTTGAAAAGGCGCCGCGCGATTTCATCACTTTCGAGTACGTCATGCTCGACGGTATCAACGACAGCGATGCCCACGCCCGCGAATTGCTTGCGCTGGTGAAAAAAGTGCCGTGCAAGTTCAACCTGATTCCCTTCAATCCCTTCCCGGGCTCGCCGTTCAAGCGTTCGCCGGCTGAGCGGGTGCGCCGTTTCGCCGACATCCTGATGCAGGCCGGCATCGTCACGACGACGCGCAAGACCCGCGGCGACGACATCGACGCCGCCTGCGGGCAACTGGCCGGTCAGGTGCAGGACAAGACCAAGCGGACGGCAGGGCGTGTGATTCCCCTCAAGGAGGCCAGGACGTGAAAGCTGTTTCGTTGCAAGGCCAAATCTTTGCGATTTGCCTGCTGGGTTTGTGTTGGGGGGCTCCTGTGCAGGCCCAGTACGACTCAGGTCAGCAACTCAGCGGCCCGACCGGTGGTGGCCGCAATCTGCCTTCGAGCGATCCGCGCAATCGGGCTCGCATTCACACTGAGTTGGGTGCCATGTATTACCAGGCAGGCAATATGTCGGTGGCGCTCGATGAGTTGCGGGTTGCGATCAATGCCGATTCGAGCTATTTCCAGGCATACAGCATCCGGGGGCTGGTCCATGGCTCGCTCAAGGAGTATGGCAAGGCGGAAGAGGATTTTCGCCGGGCCTTGTCGATCGCGCCGAACGATCCCGAGGTTAACAACAACTATGGCTGGTTCCTTTGCGAAACGGGCAAGGAGCGACAGTCAATCGCTTATTTTCTCAATGCACTGAAGAGCCCGCTGTACGAGACGCCTGATCGCGCCTATACCAATGCGGGTACCTGTGCCTTGAAGGCTGGCGATCTGGACGGCGCGCAGGGTTACCTGCTGCAGGCCTTGCAGCTGTCGAGGGATGGTGGTTTGACAGCACGTTTCCAGTTGGCGCGCTTGTTTTATCTGCGTGGCAATTTCGAAGAGTCGCGTATCTACCTCGCCGATGTCCTCAAGATGATGGAGCCGCCAAGTGCCGAAGCCTTGTGGCTAGGCGTTCGCCTTGAGCGCCGGTTGGGCAATCGCGAGGCTGAAAGCGGGTATGCGGCGCAGTTGCGCAGCCGCTATCCGGCCTCGCCCGAGTATCAGGAGTTCCTCAAAGGTAAGTTTGAATGACCGAGCAAATCAATACCGGTGAAGGTGCTGCCGACGAGGTGGCGGTGCCGCATCCTCCTGCGGTTGGCGAACAATTGGCGCTGGCGCGCCAGGCTCGCGGGCTGGAGGTCCAGGATATCGCGCAGGCGCTGAAGTTGGGACCTCGTCAAGTCGAGGCCCTGGAGCAAGGTACCTGGCAGGCGTTGCCGGGACAGACCTTTACCCGTGGTTTTGTGCGCAACTATGCCCGGCTGGTGCAGATTGATCCGGCGCCGCTGATGGCGCAACTCGACGCAATTCTGGAGCGCCCGGTCAACAGCTTGTCGGTTCCGGCATCGCGGCCGGCCGAAATGCCCCAGTCCGGCGGTGCTGTCTCCCGGCGGGATCGCGCTGTGGTCCTGGCAGGTGCAGGACTGGTTTTGCTGGCTGCCCTTGCCTATTTTCTAATGCCCAACGACATTTCCTCGCTTCGGGACAGTGCCCAGGGGGTGCTGGATTCATTGTCGCGCAAGGACGAAGCGCCCGCACCGCAGGGGCCGGCCGCAGCCACCGAACCACAGGCTGAGCCAGCTTTCCCGCCTGGTGCGACGCCGCAGCAGATCATGAATCCGCAGGCCCTGGTGCCGGCTGAGGTAACTGCGCCGGCTCCGGATACGGCGGAACCAGCGCAGATCAAGCCGCTGGCGCCGGTCGCGGTGGAGGCTGCTGTCACAGCCGGGACTGCTGCGCAGATGCGTTTTGTTTTTGATAAAGAGTCCTGGCTGGAAGTCCGGGATCGTGACAACAAGTTGATCTTCTCGCAGCGTGTCGCTGCCGGCAGCGAACAGCTTTTGTCCGGCAACGGGCCTCTTTCCTTGACCATCGGCTACGCGCCTGGCGTGCGTTTGTTCTGGCGCGGCCAGTCCGTCGATCTGGCACCCCATACCCGTGGCGATGTCGCCCGCCTGGTTCTGGAGTAATTCGTGAGTGCAGTTGAAAAGCGCCTGACGCGCGCCAGCATGATTGGTCATGTCGCGATTGGCGGCAGTGCCCCGGTTGTCGTGCAATCGATGACCAATACCGACACTGCCGATTATCTGGCGACCGCCATTCAATGTGCCGAACTGGCACGCGCTGGCTCGGAACTGGTCCGCATCACCGTCAATTCACCCGAGTCGGCGGCCGCCGTGCCGAAGATTCGCGAGCATCTCGACCGGATGAACTGCAATGTCCCGCTGATCGGCGATTTTCACTACAACGGCCATCGCCTGCTTACCGAACATCCGGCCTGTGCCGAGGCGCTGGCCAAATACCGGATCAATCCAGGCAACGTCGGCTTCGGCAAGAAGAAGGACGAACAGTTTGCCCAGATGGTCGAGTTGGCCTGCAAGTACGACAAGCCGGTCCGCATCGGTGTGAATTGGGGTAGCCTCGATCAGGAATTGCTGGCGCGCATCATGGACGAGAACAGCAAGCGGACCGAGCCGCTTGATGCGACCGAGATGATGCGCCATGCGATGGTGACCTCGGCGCTGGAGTCGGCTGCCAAGGCAGAGGAAGTTGGCCTGGCCGGCGAAAAGATCATCCTTTCCTGCAAAGTGTCGAGTGTTCAGGACCTGATCGCGATCTACCGTGAGCTCTCCAGGCGTGCCGACTACGCGCTGCATCTCGGGCTGACCGAGGCGGGCATGGGCTCCAAGGGGATCGTCGCCTCGACGGCGGCGCTTTCCGTGCTGCTGCAGGAGGGCATCGGCGACACCATTCGTGTTTCACTGACACCGGAACCTGGTGGTTCGCGTTCACAGGAAGTCATCGTCGCCCAGGAAATTCTGCAGACCATGGGCCTGCGCGCCTTCACCCCGATGGTTGCGGCTTGTCCCGGTTGTGGCCGGACGACATCGACCTTCTTCCAGGAACTGGCTGGCGAAGTGCAGGATTTCGTCCGCGCCCGCATGCCGGAATGGAAGCTGCACTACGATGGCGCAGAGAACATGACGCTGGCCGTCATGGGGTGCATCGTCAACGGTCCCGGCGAATCGAAGCATGCCAATATCGGGATTTCCCTGCCGGGCACCGGCGAAGCACCATCGGCGCCGGTCTATGAGGATGGCGAGAAAACCGTCACCCTCAAGGGCGACAATATCGCCAACGAATTCAAGGACATCATCGAGCGCTACGTCCGGCGCACCTACAAAAAGAAACTGCAAGCATGAGTCAAACGCTGCAAGCCGTGCGCGGGATGAACGACGTCCTGCCCGACGAAGCCGAATTCTGGGAACTGTTCGAGGACAGTATTCGCTCGTGGCTCAAGGGCTATGGCTATCGTCCGATCCGCATGCCCATCGTCGAGCCGACGCCGCTGTTCAAGCGCGCCATCGGCGAAGTTACGGATATCGTTGAAAAGGAAATGTATTCCTTCATCGATGGCTTGAATGGCGAAGCCCTGACCCTGCGTCCGGAAGGCACGGCGGGTTGCGTGCGTGCTGTGATCGAGCACAATCTCGCAGCACGCCAGACGCAGCGCCTCTACTATATCGGCCAGATGTTCCGCCACGAGCGACCGCAGAAGGGGCGTTATCGCCAGTTTCACCAGGTTGGTGTCGAGACCTTCGGCATCGCTGGACCGGATATCGATGCTGAATTGATCCTGATGGGGGCCCGCCTGTGGGCTGACCTCGGCCTCGACGACATTGCGCTGCAGCTCAACAGCCTTGGCCAGCCGGCCGAGCGGGCACAGCACCGGGCAGCATTGATCGCCTATTTCGAGGAACATGCCGAACTGCTTGACGAAGATGCCAAGCGCCGACTGCATACCAATCCGTTGCGCATCCTCGATACCAAGAATCCGGCCATGCAGGAGCTGTGTGCTGCCGCGCCGAAGCTGATCGACTACCTCGGCGAGGAGTCTCTAGCCCATTTCGAAGGTGTCCAGAGCGTATTGCGTGACGCTGGCGTGCCGTTCAGCATCAATCCGCGCCTGGTGCGCGGCCTTGATTATTACAACCTCACCGTCTTCGAGTGGGTCACCGACAAGCTCGGTGCTCAGGGCACAGTCTGCGCCGGCGGCCGCTATGACGGCCTGGTCGAGCAACTCGGCGGCAAGCCGACGCCGGCCTGCGGTTTCGCGATGGGTGTCGAGCGCCTGATCGCATTGATCAAGGATTCCGGTGGCGAGCCGGCGGCGCCGGCCCCCGACGTCTATGTCGTGCATCAGGGCGAAGCGGCTTCCCGGCTGGCTTTCCGTGTCGCCGAGGGTTTGCGCGACCAAGGTATCAACGTGTTGCTGCATTGCGGTGGGGGCTCCTTCAAGTCGCAGATGAAGAAAGCCGACGGTAGTGGTGCCGGTTTTGCCGTGATCATCGGTGATGACGAAGCTGCAACTGGTGAGGCGCAACTCAAGAACCTGCGCGAAGAAGGCGTCGCCCAGCAAAAACTGAAGGTCGATGATCTGGCGGAAGCGATCATCGGGCAATTGATCGATTCGGACGAAGAGGAATAAGCGCATGGCTCACTACGACCTCGAAGAACAGGAACAAATAGATACCCTAAAAACCTGGTGGAAAATGTATGGCAACCTGGTGACTGGCGTCGTGACGCTGGCCTGTGTCGCCGTCATTGGCTGGCAGGGCTGGAGTTGGTATCAGGGCAACCAGTCGGCACAGGCAGCGGCTGTCTATGCCGTACTCGAGCAGGCGGTAGCGACCGGCGATGCTCAGAAGGTGAAGGCTGCTGCCGGCGAACTGGCTGAGAAGTTTGGCCGTACCCACTACGCTGCGCTGGGAGCGTTGATTGCCGCCAAGCAGTCCTTCGCGGCTGGCGACCTGAAGACGACCAAGGCGCAACTGAGCTGGGCCGTGGAAAATGGCAAGGATGAACTACGGGACATCGCCCGGCTGCGCCTGGCTGCCGTACAACTGGATGAACAGGCTTACGATGAGGCCTTGAAGCAACTCGACGCAGCCCCCGCCCCGGCATTCTCTGCCCGCTTTTTCGAAATGAAGGGTGATGTGCTGGCTGCTCAAGGCAAGAAGGCGGAGGCCCGCGCAGCCTACAAGAACGCGCTGGAAAAGTCCTCCGACAAGCCGGGCGCCGGAAACGAACTGCTGCAGCAGAAGCTGGACGCACTGGGTGAGGCTGCCTGATGTCACGCCGCTTGTTGATCCTTCTGGCCTCGGTCGGACTTGCGATGAGTGGCTGTGCGTCGATTACCGACGCCTTCAATGCGGTCAACCCGTTCCGTGGTTCCGGTCCGAAAATGGCCGAATTACGACCGATTACACCGACTACCGAGGTCCGTACCCAGTGGTCTGCTGGCGTGGGGAAGGCAGGCGACTATGTGTTTTCGCCTGCCGTGGTCGGAAATGCGATTTACGTGGCAGGCAATGACGGCACGATCAGCCGGCTCGAGGATGGCAAGACCGTCTGGAAGATCAAGGCCGGCCAGCCGCTGTCGGCCGGCGTCGGCGCCAATGCTCGTATGCTCGTCGTAGGAACGCCAAAGGGCGACGTCCTGGCCTTTGCGACGGAAGACGGCAAGCCTCTCTGGCAGGCCCGCGTCAGCAGTGAAGTGCTGGCCGCGCCGACGGTCGCTGATGATGGTGTCGCTGTGAAGAGCGGTGATAACCGCGTGTTCCTCTTCGATGCCAACGATGGCGGACGCAAGTGGGTCTATCAGCGTTCCACGCCCACCCTGTCGATTCGTGGTGCCGGATCCCCGGTATTCGCCGATCGCTATATGTTTGTCGGTTTCCCTGGTGGCAAGCTGGTTGCACTCTCGCTCCAGAATGGCGCGCCGGTCTGGGAGGGTGCGGTTGCCTTGCCAAAGGGCGCTACTGAACTGGATCGGGTGGCGGATATCGTTGCGCCGCCCGTCGTCGACGGGCGTCAAATTTGCGCTGTCGCCTTCCAGGGACGAGTTGCCTGTTTCGACATGGGGCAGGGGGGGGCGATGATCTGGTCGCGTGACCTTTCCTCTGCTGCTGGCCTGGCACTTGATGGCCGTTACCTGTTCGTGACGGATGAAAAAGGTGCAGTTCATGCGCTCGACCGTCTCTCCGGCAGTAGTCTCTGGAAGCAGGATAAACTGACCAATCGCCGTGTTTCGGGGCCCGCGGTCCGTCGTGGCCTCGTTGCTGTCGCCGATGCTGAAGGCATCGTCCATTTTCTTTCACGTGATGACGGCAGTTTTGCTGCCCGTCAGAAGACCGACGGCACGCCTGTGCGTGCGCCGGTTCAATTGCTCGGTTCAAGCTTCCTGGTTCAGACCGCGGGCGGCAACGTGAGCGCAATCGAGGCGCAATGAAACCCACCATCGTTCTGGTCGGCCGACCCAATGTCGGCAAATCGACCCTCTTCAACCGGCTAACCAAGTCGCGCGATGCCATCGTTGCCGATTTGCCCGGTCTGACTCGCGACCGTCACTATGGTCACGGGCGGGTTGGCAAGAAGCCTTTTCTCGTCGTCGACACCGGCGGTTTCGAACCGCTGGTCAAGGAAGGCATCCTGCACGAGATGGCGCGCCAGACCGAGCAGGCGATCGCCGAAGCCGACGCTGTAATTTTCGTGGTCGACGGGCGTACCGGGCTGACCCCGCACGACAAGGAAATCGCCAACAAGTTGCGGCGGATCGATCGCCCTGTCCTGGTTGCGGTCAACAAGGCCGAGGGCATGAATGCCGGCATGGTCGAAGCTGATTTCCACGAACTGGGTCTTGGCGAACCGAACGCCATTTCAGCAGCGCATGGCGAGGGGGTGCGCGGTTTGGTCGAACTGGCGCTGGAGTCCTTTCCGGAGCCTGAGGATGACGAGTGGCATTCCGATGCCGTTCGTGTTGCCATTGTCGGTCGTCCGAATGTCGGCAAGTCAACGCTGATCAATACCGTGCTCGGCGAAGAGCGGGTCATCGCTTTCGATGCGCCGGGTACCACCCGCGATTCCATCGAGATCGATTTTGAACGTAACGGCCGCAAGTACGTGCTGGTCGATACGGCAGGCATGCGCAAGCGCGGGAAGGTTTTCGAGGCCATCGAGAAATTCTCCGTGGTCAAGACCTTGCAATCGATCGAAGATGCCAACGTCGTTATCCTGATGGTCGATGCCCAGGCCGATGTCTCGGATCAGGATGCGCACATTGCCGATTTCATCGTGCAGTCGGGACGGGCGCTGGTCGTCGCGGTGAACAAGTGGGACGGACTCGATTCCTATGCCCGCGAACAGACACGCCAGATACTGCAGCGCAAACTCAAGTTCCTCGACTTTGCCAAATTTCATTTCATCTCGGCACGCGAGAACATCGGCATCGAGTCGTTGTTCCGCTCGGTCGATGCAGCCTATGCTGCTGCCATGACCAAGATGTCCACGCCGCGCCTGGCGCGCGTTCTGGCCGATGCCGTGGCCCGACAGGCGCCGGCCAAGCATGGCCTGTTCCGGCCGAAGCCGCGTTATGCTCACCAGGGGGGCTCGAATCCACCGATCATCGTCATTCACGGTAATGCGGTCGACAAGATAACCGATAGCTATCGTCGCTATCTGGAACATACCTTCCGCGAAGCCTTCAAGCTGCATGGAACGCCTCTGCGCATCCAGTTTGTGACAGCAAAGAACCCATTTGCCGACAAAGACAAGAAATAGGCCCCAAATACTTTGGCAACCCGCAAGTATTTTGGGTACATTAGGCAACTCATAACAACACACATGGAGTCCACACCATGAGCAACAAAGGGCAACTCTTACAAGACCCCTTCCTTAACGCTCTCCGTCGCGAGCATGTTCCCGTCTCAATTTACCTGGTGAACGGGATCAAACTGCAGGGCCAGGTCGAATCCTTCGATCAGTACGTCGTACTGTTGAAGAACACGGTTACCCAAATGGTTTACAAGCATGCCATTTCGACGGTCGTTCCCGCCCGTCCGGTTAACCTGCAGCAAGAACAGGCAGCGGAACAATAGGCTCCCGCGCGCCGGCCCGTCTGAACGGCGGGCTCATGCTTCCCTTTTTCGGAAACAACCATGATTGAACGGCCCGCAGCCGGAGAACGTGCGGTGGTCGTTCAGCTTGACTTCGGTCAGCCTGATCTTGAAGATCAGCTGGAGGAGGTTCGTCTACTCGTCGAATCGGCAGGCGGTGTGGTCGTGGCCGAAGTTTTCGGACGTCGTCATAGTCCGGATCCCAAGACCTACGCCGGCAAGGGGAAGGTTCACGAGATTGCTGCCATGCTTGCTGCCGGCGAAGCTGATCTGGTTATTTTTAACCATGAATTGTCGCCAGCGCAGGAACGCAATCTGGAACGCGAACTCAAATGTCGCGTGATTGATCGTACTAGCCTGATTCTCGATATCTTCGCCTTACGGGCCGCGAGCGCGGAGGGCAAGTTGCAGGTCGAGTTGGCTCAGCTTGAGCATCTCTCGACGCGCCTCGTGCGCGGCTGGACACACCTCGAGCGCCAACGTGGCGGCATTGGTATGCGTGGTCCGGGCGAAACCCAGCTTGAAACTGACCGCCGTCTGCTCGGCAATCGGGTAAAACTGCTCAAGGAGCGCCTGGTAAAACTCTCTCGGCAACGTGGTGTGCAGCGCAAGGCACGGATGCGCGGCGATACACTGAACGTCTCGCTGGTCGGTTACACCAATGCCGGGAAGTCCACCTTGTTTAATGCCCTGACCCATGCCGGCGTCTATGCTGCCAACCAGTTGTTTGCGACGCTGGATACGACATCACGCAAGCTGTGGATCGAAGGAGCGGGCAATATCGTCATCTCCGATACCGTAGGTTTTATCCGCGATCTCCCGCATTCGCTGGTCGATGCCTTTCATGCGACGCTGGAAGTGGCAACGGATGCCGATCTGCTGCTGCATATCGTCGATAGCGCCACGCATGCCCGCGACGAGCAGATGTTCGAGGTCAACAAGGTGCTTGCCGAAATCGGTGCCCGCCAATTGCCTCAGATTGTTGTCTGGAACAAGATCGACCTGACGGAGGCCGAGCCCGGGGTTGAGCGTAACGAGTATGGTAATATCGCGCGCGTTCGCGTCAGTGCGCGCTCCGGAGAAGGTCTGGATCTGCTGCGCGAGGCGCTTGCCGAGTATGCCAAGGCGAAGGCCGAAACACACCGGAAGGCTCTTGCCGATGCCGAGCGGGAAGCCAACCAAGATTTCATCAATTGAATCCCCTATCCATGATTCCCACTTTAGGTATTTTCATGTCACTCAATGACCCGCAATGGGGCAATCGTGGCGGTAACGATGGAGACAAGCCCAATGGCGGCGGTCCCCGACGTCCCAACGAAGGTCCTCCAGATCTTGAAGAATTATGGCGTGATTTCAACCGCAAGTTGAACGGCATGTTCGGCAAGAAGGGGGGCGGCGGTAACGGCGGTGGTGATGGTCCGCGTATGCCCAATATCGATTTCAATCCCAAATTCCTGGGGGGCGGAATCGGCCTGCTGGTGGGGTTGGTGGCGATTGTCTGGCTGGCTTCCGGGTTTTACATCGTCGATGCCTCGCAGCGCGGTATCGTGCTGCAGTTCGGCAGCTACAAGGAATCGACCGAGCCGGGTCTGCGCTGGCGCTTGCCCTATCCGTTCCAATCACATGAACTGGTGAATCTTTCCGGCGTGCGGACGCTGGAAATCGGCTATCGCGGCACGGAGCGCAACAAGGTGCTGAAAGAAGCCCTGATGCTGACTGATGATGAGAACATCGTGAATATCCAGTTCGCGGTGCAATATATCCTCAAGGATCCGGTCGAGTATCTGTTCAACAACCGCTCGACGGATGATGCGGTGATGGGGGCGGCCGAGTCGGCGGTGCGCGAGATTGTTGGCAAGAGCGAGATGAATTTCGTGCTCTATGAAGGCCGTGAGCAGATCGCGACTCAGGCAGCCAAACTGATGCAGGACATTCTCGATCGCTACAAAAGTGGCATCCTGATTTCCAAGGTGACCATGCAGAATGCCCAACCGCCGGAGCAGGTTCAGGCGGCCTTCGACGATGCTGTTAAGGCTGGTCAAGACCGCGAGCGCCAGAAGAACGAAGGCCAGGCCTACGCGAACGACGTCATTCCCAAGGCCAAAGGTACGGCTGCACGCCTGCTCGAGGAGGCGAATGGCCACAAACAGCGCGTGATTGCCGCAGCCGAGGGCGATGCATCGCGTTTCAAGCAAGTTCAGGTCGAGTACGCCAAGGCGCCGGAAGTGACCCGTCAGCGCATGTACATGGACACCATGCAGCAGGTTTACAGCAATACCAGCAAGGTGTTGATCGATGCCAAGGGCCAAGGCAATTTGCTCTATCTGCCGCTCGATAAGTTGATGCAGGCTGCGGCCGCAGTGCCGACCGCGGCTGCGAATAACGATGCAGCGTCTGCATCGACCGCGGCGAGGGCGGCTGCACCGCTCTCGTCCGAGGCGCCGCCGCAGGTCGAGCGTCTGCCGCAGGTTGGCGACAAGGCCTATTCTTCTTCAAGTTCGCGCGATGCCTCGCTGCGTTCGCGTGACCGGGAGGGTCGTTGATGAGTCCGCGTTTCAATTTGCTGGGTGCGGTTGCGGCCACCATTCTGGTGGTGCTTGCGATGTCCATTTTTACCGTGGATCAGCGGCAGTACGCGCTCGTCTTCCAATTGGGCGAGGTCAAGCGCGTCATCACCGAACCGGGCCTCAACTTCAAGATTCCGATGGTGCAGAACGTCCGCTATTTCGAGAAGCGGATCATCACACTGGACAACGCCGAACCTGAGCGCTTCATTACTTCGGAAAAGAAGAACGTTCTGGTGGACTCCTACATCAAGTGGCGCATCGTCGATCCGAGCCTCTACTACATTTCGGTCGGCGGCGATGAGACCCGTGCCCGGACACGTCTGAACCAGACGGTCAATGCCGGTCTGCGCGAGGAGTTCGGCAAGCGTACCGTGCACGACGTGGTTTCCGGCGAGCGCGACAAGATCATGAACCAGATGCGCGAGAAGGCTGATCTTGATGCCCGCAAGATCGGTATCGAAATCGTTGATGTGCGTCTCAAGCGCGTCGAACTGCCGACCGAGGTCAGCGATGCTGTTTATCGCCGTATGGAAGCCGAGCGCAAACGGGTTGCCAACGAACTGCGTTCCGAGGGTTCTGCTGAGGCCGAGAAAATTCGTGCCGACGCTGACCGCCAGCGTGAAGTCATCATCGCCGATGCCTACCGCGATGCCCAGAAAATCAAGGGTGAGGGCGATGCCAAGGCTTCGGCCATCTATGCAGGTGCTTTCAGCCAGAGCCCCGAGTTCTATGCCTTCTATCGCAGCCTGGAAGCCTATCGCGCCAGCTTTAAAAACAAAAACGACGTCATGGTTGTTGATCCAACTTCCGATTTCTTCAAATACATGAAGAGCACCGGCCGTGGCAACGACAAAGGCAAATGACCTCGACCCTCCTGCTGGCCTTCGCGCTCATGCTCGTGCTCGAAGGCATCATGCCCTTCATCGCGCCGGCGGCTTGGCGTGAAACCTTCCGCCGCCTCATTCAATTTTCGGACGGGCAGATCCGCTTCGTTGGTCTGACCTCGATGGTCATCGGCCTCGTCCTCCTGATGCTTTTCTCATGAACTGGTTGTTACCCGAATACATTGCCGATGCGCTGCCCGCCGAGGCCGCGCGCATCGAGCGCCTGCGTCGTACTGTGCTCGATCATTTTCGTGTGCGTGGCTATGAGTTCGTCATGCCGCCCATGCTGGAGTACCTCGAGTCGCTGCTGACCGGTGCCGGTCAGGATTTACAGCTCCGTACCTTCAAGCTGGTCGATCAGCTTTCCGGGCGGACCATGGGGGTGCGTGCCGACATCACGCCACAGGCGGCGCGGATCGATGCTCACCTGCTTAATCATCAGGGTGTGACCCGGTTGAGCTACTGCGGTAGCGTGCTGCACACTTTGCCAGCCAGTGTCTCGGCCGGGCGTGAGCCGGTCCAGATCGGTGCCGAACTGTATGGCTATGCCGGTATCGAGGCCGATCTCGATATCATTCGTCTGATGGCTGGCGCGTTCGAGTCGATCAAGTTGCCGATCAGCCGGATTGATCTAAGCCATGTTGGTATTTTCCGGGCTCTAGCTGAAGCCGCTGGATTGGCGCAGGAAGACGAGAACGCCGTACTGGCGCTGTTGCAAGCCAAGGATGTTCCGGGGTTGGCTGAGGCTTGCGGCAATGTGGCATCGCCCTGGCGCGAAGCACTTCTGGCTTTGCCGCAACTGTACGGTGGGTCTGAGGTGGTCGCCCGTGCAACTGCCGTACTCCCGGATCTGCCGGCGATTGCTGCGGCGCTGGATGGACTGAAGCACATATTCGATGCAGCGCCGGATTTGCCGTTTTCGGTGGATCTGTCCGATTTGCGCGGCTACCACTATCACAACGGCGTGGTTTTCGCAGCGTATTGCCCAGGTTACCCGGCCGCCATCGCCCTCGGTGGGCGGTATGATGGTGCCGGCAAGACTTTCGGGCGGGCTCGTCCGGCCACCGGCTTCTCCATGGATCTGCGTGAGGTCGCGCGTATGGTGCCGGTTGGCAAGCTGGTGGGGGCGATCCTTGCACCGAATGCCGACCATAACAAATTGCTGGCGGCACATATTGCAGCGCTGCGTGAGCAGGGAGAGATTGTGGTCGAGTTGCTGCCGGGTGAAACGGCCTGCGAGGGACCGTTGTGTGACCGCAAGCTGGCACAGGTCGGCGGACACTGGATTATTGAAGCAATACAAGAGGACTGAGAGAAATGGCCAAGAATGTCATCGTGGTGGGTACCCAGTGGGGCGACGAAGGGAAGGGCAAGATCGTCGACTGGCTGACCGATCACGCCAAGGGGGTTGTGCGTTTCCAGGGCGGCCACAATGCCGGTCATACGCTGGTTGTCGGCGAGAACGTCTATAAGCTGAATCTCGTGCCATCGGGTATCGTGCGGGCCGGTGTCGATTGCTACGTTGGTAACGGCGTCGTGCTCGACATCCATCATCTGATCTCGGAAATCGCTGAACTTGAGAAGGGCGGCATCGATGTCCGTTCGCGCCTCAAGATCAGTCCGGGTTGCCCGATTATCCTGCCGTATCACTCGGCCATCGACAAGGCGCGCGAAGCCGCCAAGGCTGGCGACAAGAAAATTGGCACCACCGGCAAGGGCATCGGCCCGACCTACGAGGACAAGGTCTCCCGTCGCGGCTTGCGTGTCTATGACCTGTTCCACCCCGAGCGCTTCGCCGAAAAACTCAAGGAAGTGCTGGAATACCACAACTTCGTGTTGACGCAGTATTTCAAGGCTGATCCGGTCGAGTTTCAGGCGGTCTATGATCAGGCGATGGCCGATGCCGAAGTGATTCGTCCGATGGTCGTCGATGTTTCGGCGGCGCTGTACGACGCCAACAAGGCGGGGCACAACATGCTCTTCGAAGGCGCGCAGGGCACGCTGCTCGATATCGACCACGGCACCTATCCCTTCGTTACTTCCTCCAACTGCGTTGCCGGCCAGGCAGCTGCCGGCGCTGGTATCGGCCCGGGTATGCTGCATTACGTGCTGGGAATAACCAAGGCATATTGCACGCGCGTCGGGGGCGGTCCGTTCCCAAGCGAGCTGGACATCGATGCCGAAGGCACGCCAGGCCACCAGATGTTCAGTGTCGGCAAGGAGTTCGGCACGGTCACCGGACGCAAGCGCCGTTGTGGCTGGTTCGATGCTGCACTACTGCGTCGTTCGGCCCGCATCAACGGTCTGACTGGTCTGTGCATCACCAAGCTCGACGTGCTCGACGGGCTCAAGGAGATCAAGATCTGTACCGGTTACAAGCTGGGTGACAAGGTCATCGACCTGCTGCCTATCGGTGCCGATGAAGTGGCGCGTTGCGAACCGATTTACGAAACGATGCCGGGTTGGGAGGGAACTACGTTCCGCGTGAAGCGCTGGGAGGATCTGCCGACCAATGCTCAGGCCTATCTCAATCGTCTGGAGCAGTTGTGCGAAGTGCCGATCGCGATCGTTTCAACTGGTCCGGAGCGCGACGAAACCATTCTGAAAGAGCATCCGTTCAAATAACGCCGCTTTTCTCGTGAGAGCTTGAAAACGGGCCATTTCGGCCCGTTTTTGTTTTCAGCGCGGCGGCATCACTGCTTGCCAACCCTCCGGGCAGCCGCGGACGTATGGGTAATACTGGCCGGATGAGTTGCAGTAGTACCAGTTACCGGAGTCAGGAGGTGGTGGTTGATAGGCCGGTTGCGGCATGGCGTAAGCCGGTGCGGCCTGGGCCTGGCTGTAGGCGGCGGCACCGATAGCGAGGCCGGTGATGGCGAGGATTGCCGCAGGTCCGATCCAGCCTTGACCCTGGCGATGGCTGTGTTCGTGATGGTGACGATGCCCGCCGTAATAGCCTTTGCCATAGTGGCCACGGTCAGCCAGTGCGTTTCCGGTTGTCGCGACGACAAGACTGACGGCGAGAAGCAGGGCGGAGGTCTTTTTCATTTTCGACTCACAATCGTTGTTTCGATGAGCCAAATAACGATGCGCCGAAAACCGCGATGACGCTTGCTCTGTACGGATGTGTGAGTATTTGTTACTGGCAGGCGCCGATGGGCGGCCTGTGAGACAATGCGGCCAGTTGCAGTGAGCCGCGCATGGGCCGGATGCTGCAGCGGCACGGCAGAAATGAAAAAAGGCCTTGTTTGAACAAGGCCTTCTATCAAAATCGCTGGTGCCCAGGAAGGGACTCGAACCCCCACGGAGTTACCCGCTAGTACCTGAAACTAGTGCGTCTACCAATTCCGCCACCTGGGCACAGGTGCGAAGAGCCGTCATTATAGAGAAAGAAAAAGAGATGTCAATAAAAAAATTATCGAAAGTTCGTCGAGCCGATCC
>JAEUOD010000053.1 GCA_016791065.1 Dechloromonas sp.
CCGCTGATGACCCTGCAGGGCATGGAGGGCAAGATGTTCGCGCCGCTCGCCTACACCATCGCCATCGCGCTCGGCATCTCGCTGATCCTGTCGATGACGCTGACCCCGGTGATGTCGACCTACCTGCTCAAGCCGCCGGCGCATGACGGCGATCACGACACCAAGCTGATCGCCGCCATGAAGCAGCGCTACATGAAGATGCTGCACTGGGCGCTGGGTAACGAGAAAAAGACGGTCTCCTTGGCGGTCGGCGCCTTTGCCGTGACCGTCGGTCTGCTGCCTTTCCTCGGGACGGCATTCATTCCGGAAATGAAGGAAGGCTCCGTCGTGCCCGGCATCAACCGCGTGCCAAACATCTCGCTCGACGAGTCGATCAAGATGGAAATGGAAGCGATGCGCCTGGTCATGCAGGTGCCGGGCGTCAAGTCGGCGGTGTCCGGCGTCGGTCGCGGCGAATCGCCGGCCGACCCGCAGGGGCCGAACGAATCGACCCCGATTGTCAGCCTCAAGCCGCGCAGCGAATGGCCCGCGGGCTGGACGCAGGACGATATCCAGGATGCCATGCGCGACAAGCTCAAGGCGCTGCCGGGTGTGCAGATCGTCATGGCGCAGCCGATTTCCGACCGCGTCGACGAGATGGTCACCGGCGTCCGTTCGGACATCGCCGTCAAGGTCTTCGGCGACGACCTCGATCAGCTGAAGCGGGTTGCCGGGCAGATCGGCAAGGTCGCCCAGACCCTGCAGGGCGCCCAGGACTTGCGCATCGAACGGATCAGCGGCCAGCAATACCTGTCGGTCGAGATCAATCGGCAGGCGATTGCACGCCTCGGGATCAATGTTGCTGACGTCAACGATCTGCTCGAAACGGCAATCGGCGGCAAGGTGGCGACCGAGATTTTCGAGGGCGAGCGCCGATTCCCCGGCGTCGTACGCATGCCAGAGCGCTTCCGCAACAACGTCGAGGCGATTTCGAATGTCCTGATCATGTCGCCCAACGGCGCCCAGGCTCGCCTGGCCGACGTCGCGAAGATCGAGGTGCTCGACGGGCCGGCGCAGATTTCCCGTGAGCTCGGCAAGCGCCGCATCGTCGTCGGCGTCAACGTCAAGGACCGCGACCTCGGCAGCTTCGTCGCCGAACTGCAGCAGAAGGTCGGTCAGCAGATCAAGCTGCCGGAGGGTTATTACCTCGAGTGGGGCGGCCAGTTCCAGAACATGGAGCGGGCGCTGGGCCACCTGACGGTGATCATTCCGATCACCATCGCGGCCATCTTCTTCCTGCTCTTCCTGCTGTTCAACTCCTTGCGCTTCGCCACGCTGATCATCACCGTGCTGCCCTTCGCCTCGATCGGCGGCATCATCGGCCTGTTCGTGAGTGGTGAATACCTGTCGGTGCCTGCCTCGGTCGGCTTCATCGCGCTCTGGGGTATCGCCGTGCTCAATGGCGTGGTGCTGGTCTCCTACATCCGTGGCTTGCGCCAGGAAGGGCGCAGTGTGCGCGATGCCGTTGTCGAGGGAGCTTCCCTGCGCTTCCGGCCGGTGATGATGACCGCCACCGTTGCCATGCTCGGCCTGATCCCCTTCCTGTTTTCCACCGGCCCCGGCTCGGAGGTGCAGCGACCGTTGGCGATTGTCGTCATCGGCGGTCTGATCACTTGCACCCTGCTGACGTTGCTGGTTCTACCCACTATTTATCGCTGGTTCGACGAGGAGGAGGTCGAGGCATGAAAGAAATCAAGGCAGTCATCCGCCCCAACAAGCTTCCGGCCTTGCGCGAGGCTCTGGTTTCCCTTCCCGGTTTTCCGGGCATGACGGTGGCCAAGGTCGAAGGGTGCAGCGCGCCAACACGCCATATCACCCGCCATTCCATCAAGGAGGAATTGACCGACTATACGGCGAAGGTGCGAATCGAGATCGTCGCGCCGGACGATGTGGCCGATGCCATTTTCCAGCGGATCACTGAAGTGGCCCAGACCGGGCACTATGGCGACGGCCTGGTCTGGATCAGCGATCTGGAAAAGGTGGCCTTCATCTTCAAGAGTACGCCGGGGCCTGACTCTGCCGGCTAAACATCGACTTATTACTTTTGTAATATGTGGTGTTTTTCACAGGCTCGCTAGGTGAAGATTTGTAAACTCGTCGCTCGTTCAATGCCCCCTCGGGGCGAAGGTGTGTCGAGTCGATATGGAAACTGTGTGCAATTCGGTGGCGGGCATCGCTCGGATGTCGCCGATGGAATTGCAGGATGGCGTGGCCAGCCTGTCGCGCGGAGCCTATTTCAGGGAGGCTCCGCTCGACATGATCCTGAGCATCCTGACCGAGTCCGCTGCCCGCATGTCGGGCATTGAGCGGGTCAGCATCTGGGCACTCACCGATGATCACAGCGAGTTGCGCTGTCTTGAGCTGTTTGAACTGACGCCGGCCCGTCACGGCCGCGGCGAGGTGCTTTCCGAGGAGCGTTATCCGGGCTATTTCACTACGCTGCGTGCCGAAGCCTGTATCGCGGCCGACGACGTCTATCTGCACCCCAGCACAGCGGAACTCGCGATCGACTATCTGCCTCGCCACAACATCAGCGCCTCGCTCGATACCGCCATCTACATCCGGGGTGAGCTGCAGGGCGTGCTTCGGCTCGAACAGGTCGGGCCCTGCCGGCAACCCTGGCTCGCCGAGCACCGTCTGTTCGCGCATGCCGTCGCCAATCTGGTGACGCTTGCCCTGGTCGAGTACGAAGCGGATGAGGCTCGCCAACAGGCGCAGCGGGCCAGGGAGCGTCTCCAGGCCGTCTTCGACGCCTCGCGCGATGCGCTGCTACTGACCGACGGCGACAGCGGTCTGATCATCGATGCCAATCGCCAGGCCGAACATCTGTTCGGTTGCCAGCGCGACGATCTGGTCGGCAAACACCAGCGCCAACTGCATCCGGCCACGAGTGCCGACGAGGCAGGGGAGCGCTTTACCCGGATTGTTGCCGGCCAGGGGGCGCTGGCGCAAACCCTCGACATCCAGTGCAGTGATGGCAGCGTGCGGCCCGTCGAGATCACCACCGAGGTGGCCGACCTCAGCGATGGAAGGCGCCTCGCCTTGGGAATATTCAGGCCGGTCTAGGTGTCGATGGCGGCGATCGCGGCGGCAAGTTGTTCCAGTTTTGCCGCGGTGCGCTCCCGGACGTCCGATGTTTCCAGATCGGGGGCGCGGTGGATTTCCGCTGCCAGCTGGCGTGCCAGGTGCATGACGCCAAAGAGTTCGAGGTGTTCCGCCTGTTCAGCGATCCACTCGGCATCGCAGGCCAGCGCGTAGGCGTCCGGCGGCAGGGCGGCCAGCGCATCGTGCATCGCTTCAAGACGCTCGTTGGCTTCGCCGCGGAATAATCCGTCCAGTACCGGCGAACGTTCGCCGGTGGCGGCGACATTGCGCATGGTGGTTTCGAGGCGCCGCGCGCAGTGCGTGGCTCTTCCGGCAAAAGCCTCGTTTTCGAGTCCATCCGGTTCGTTGAGGCATTCCGCGGTGGCGACGAGTGCAGCGATCAGGCGGGCCGAAGGAGGGCCGACTTCCAGGTGATCGGCAGCGCTGGCCAGGGCTTCGCCCAGGTGCAGGCAGTCGGCATCGGCGCTTTCCAGGGCGATTCCGTAGAGTTGGAAGAGCGCGGGCCGAAGGCTCGCCATGTCGGCGTTCCGGCGGGCCGGCCAGCTGTCGGCCAGCCTTGAGCAGGCCGCCATCCAGCGTTCGTTGATGGCGGGGTCGAAGCGGGGTGATCTGGGCTTGGCTACCCAGGGCAGGATGGCGGCGGTTGCGTTCAGCGTGGGCGCAAGCGCCGCCCGGGTTTCCTCGAGGTCGTCCTCGGGAAGGTCGGCCATGGCTGTTTCTTACTGGCCTGCCAGCTTGGCGAAGGCGGAAACGACTTCCGGCGGCGCCTGGACGAGCTCGATCAGCACGCCTTCTCCGCCGATCGGGAATTCCTCGTTGCCCTTCGGATGCAGGAAGGTGATGTCGAAACCGGCCGCACCCTTGCGGATGCCACCCGGCGCGAAGCGCACGCCGTTTGCCGAAAGCCACTCGACGGCCTTGGGCAGATCGTCGATCCAGAGGCCGACGTGGTTGAGCGGCGTGGCATGCACGGCCGGCTTCTTTTCCGGATCGAGCGGCTGCATCAGGTCGACCTCGACCTTGAATGGGCCGGTGCCCATGGCGCAGATGTCCTCGTCGACGTTCTCGCGTTCGGAAACGAAGGTGCTGGTGATTTCCAGGCCGAACTTCTCGACCCAGAGGGTGCGGAGCTTTTCCTTGGACGGGCCGCCGATGGCGATTTGCTGGATGCCGAGAACCTTGAACGGACGTGTCATGACTTGATCCTTGTCGTTGAATGGAAGACGTAATCCATAATTATAGAGATTTCCGGCGGTAGGCAATCACCACCATCGCAACGCCGATCAGGACCATGGGCAGGGAGAGCCACTGGCCCATGCTGATCGTGTACGACTGACCGAAAATGCCGGCATCCGGTTCGCGAAAATACTCTGTGATGAAACGGAAGCAGCCGTAACCAATCAGGAAAACGCCAGATACGGCGGAGCGAGGGCGAGGCTTGGCGCTGTAGAGCCAGAGGATGGCGAAGAGGGCGATGCCTTCGAGGCCGACGTGGTAAAGCTGCGAGGGATGGCGCGGTTCCATGTCGCCGGCCTGCGGGAAAATCATGGCCCAGGGCAGGGTAGGGTCAGCGACGCGGCCCCAGAGTTCGCCATTGATGAAGTTGCCGATGCGCCCTGCGGCCAGGCCGAGCGGCACCAGCGGGGCGACGAAATCCATGATGTCGAACCAGGCGATGCCGGTCTTGCGCGTCCACAACGCCATCGCCGTCAGCACGCCGAGGAAGCCGCCGTGGAAGCTCATGCCGCCTTTCCAGACGGCCAGGATTTCCAGCGGATGGCTGAGGTAGTAGCCCGGCTCGTAGAACAGTACCTGGCCAAGCCGGCCACCCATGATGACGCCGAGCATGCCGTAGAAGAGCAGGTCGTCGAGTTGCTCGACGGTGAGCAGGCCGGGGCGGCTTTTGATGCGCCGGCGGCCGAGCAAAATAAACTGAACGAAGGCGACGAGATACATCAAACCATACCAGCGCACCGACAGGGGGCCGAGCGTGAAGGCAACAGGGTCGAACTGGGGGTGGAGAAGCATTGCAGAGGCAGAGTGGGCTAGAATTGCCCGATTATAGTTCGCGCTCATTCCGGTCGAATGACAGCGCCTTGTTTCAGATGGAGAGAGTCATGCCCGAGTACCGTTCCCGCACTTCCACCCATGGTCGCAACATGGCCGGTGCGCGCTCCCTGTGGCGCGCCACCGGCATGAAGGACGGCGATTTCGGCAAGCCGATCATCGCGGTGGTCAATTCCTTTACCCAGTTCGTGCCGGGCCACGTGCATCTCAAGGATCTCGGCCAGATGGTCGCCCGCGAAATCGAGGCAGCCGGCGGCGTCGCCAAGGAATTCAACACGATCGCCATCGACGATGGCATCGCCATGGGCCACAACGGCATGCTGTATTCCCTGCCGTCGCGCGACCTGATTGCCGACTCCGTCGAATACATGGTCAATGCCCATTGTGCCGATGCCATGGTCTGCATTTCCAATTGCGACAAGATCACCCCGGGCATGCTGATGGCCGCCATGCGCCTCAATATTCCCGTCGTCTTCGTGTCAGGCGGCCCGCTGGAGGCCGGCGAGGTGTGGCTGGACGAGCGCCTGTTCGCCGACCTCGGCGTCAAGACCGGCGACCGCGTCGGACTGGGCGAGGTCGAATTCCGCGTCGGCGGCATGGTGAGCTTCGAATCCGACCGCGGCGCCAACTTCTTCAGCCTGCTGCCGCGCGCCATCTTCAACCTGTCCGACCTGCCCGCGACCGGGCTGCTGGTCGAGGGCAGCCGCGCCACCTGGCGCCTGCACGTGGCGGGCGCCGCCGATGCGGTGGCCGGCTTCGAGCAGTGGGCGCGCGCGCACCTGGAGCGCGGCCAGGCGGTGGAGACGATAGAAAACGCCCGCCCCGAGGTGCGCGCCTCGCTCGACCAGGCGCAGCGCTTCCTGCGCCTCGCGGCCCTGCTGGCGGTGATCCTCGCCGCGGTGGCGGTGGGCCTGTCGGCGCGCAGCAGCAGATCGCCGCCGAGGAGCTGGTTGGCCTCGCGATCGAGCGCGCGCCCGACGCGGTCGGCGAGG
>JAEUOD010000079.1 GCA_016791065.1 Dechloromonas sp.
TTGATGCCACCTTGTGGAAACTGCCAGGAATGCTCCCGAATGCGCTTACCCCAGAAAACCTCGTTTTTGGCGTTACAAAGAATGATGCCGACGTTCGGGCGATAGCCTTCACGATCGAGCATAAAAATCCTGCAAAAATTAAAAGTTGCTGCAATTCTTTCACAAACCCCGTCTGGGTGCAAAGTTCGCCCAGCGTGTAAAATGGCCTTTTGGCAACGAATTCAAGAGCATCCCATGCGAACCTCGCAGTTCTTTTTCACCACTCTCAAGGAAGCCCCGGCAGACGCGGAAGTCATCAGCCAAAAACTGATGCTGCGAGCCGGTTATATCAAGCGCGCCGCCGCGGGTATCTACACCTGGATGCCGCTCGGCCTGCGCGTGCTGCGTAAAGTTGAAAATATCGTCCGCGAGGAAATGAACAAGGCCGGCGCGCTGGAGTTGTTAATGCCAGCCGTCCAGCCGTTCGAGCTTTGGGAAGAGTCCGGTCGTGGCCCGGGATATGGCCCGGAACTGCTACGCTTCAAGGATCGTCATCAGCGCGACTTCGTCATCGGCCCGACCCATGAGGAGGTCATCACCGACGTTGTGCGCCGTGACGTTAAAAGCTATCGACAACTGCCGCTCCATCTCTACCAGATCCAGTCAAAGTTCCGAGACGAAATCCGTCCGCGCTTCGGTGTCATGCGTGGCCGTGAATTCCTGATGAAGGACGGCTATTCCTTCCACACCTCATTCGAAGATCTGCAGCGCGAATACGGCAACATGTACGCGACTTATAGCAGCATTTTCACGCGACTGGGCCTGAAATTCCGCGCAGTTACCGCCGACACCGGCTCGATCGGCGGAACGGGATCGCATGAGTTCCACGTACTTGCCGACTCCGGCGAAGACGACATCGCCTATTGCACAGGCTCTGATTACGCTGCCAACGTTGAGCTCGCCGAGGCCATCGCCCCTGAAACGGCACGCGCAGCCCCAGCAAAGGCAATGATCAAACTCGCCACCCCGGGCAAGATGGCCTGCGCCGATGTGGCCGCCTTCCTCGGAACAGGACTCGAACAGATCGTCAAGTCGATAGCCGTTGTTAGCGACCAGGAAGACGGCAGCCAACTCTTCGCGCTAATGCTGCTACGTGGAGACCATGAACTTAACGAAATCAAGGTGACGAAGCTTCCCGCGCTCGCTTCTTTCCGCTTCGCCAGCGAAGCCGAAGTTGAGGAAAATCTTGGTTGCAAGCCGGGCTATATTGGCCCGGTAGCGATTGACAGCAGGGTCAAGGTTTTCGCCGACCGTAGCGTTGCCGCAATGAGCGATTTCGTCTGCGGCGCCAACGAAGCAGGACACCACCTCGCAGGCGTCAACTTCGGCCGCGACCTGCCAGAACCGGAAGTGGCCGATATCCGCAACGTTGTCGCCGGCGATGCTTCACCGGATGGTAAAGGGAAGCTGGACATCCTGCGCGGCATCGAGGTCGGCCACATCTTCCAGTTGCGCCAGAAATACGCCGCGGCGCTCAATTGCGCCTTCCTCGACGAAAATGGTAAGAGCCAGATCATGGAGATGGGCTGCTATGGGATTGGGGTCTCGCGCATCGTCGGCGCCGCGATCGAACAGGGCAACGACGAACGCGGCATTATCCTTCCAGCGGCCATCGCGCCCTTCGCTGTCTGTGTCGTGCCGATGGGCTACCACAAGAGCGAGGCGGTCAAGGCTGCGGCCGACCAGCTCTATAACGATTTCAAAGGTGCTGGCATCGATGTCGTCCTGGATGATCGTAACGAACGTCCGGGTGTGATGTTTGCCGACATGGAGCTGATTGGCATTCCCCACCGCATCGTGATTGGCGAACGCGGCCTCAAGGAGGGGCAACTCGAATACAAGGGGCGTCAGGATGCCGAAGCCACCATGATCGCCCAAGCCGATGCCCTTGGTTTTATCCAGGAGAGGTTGTGCGCCGCCTGATTGCGGCCCTTCTGCTGTTCTGCGCGTCTGCGGCAGCTCACGCTGGTGCGCAGAAGTACGAGCCGCTTTCGGCCAGTGTTCAGGCCGCCTTGCACAAGGCGGTTTCCGACTCTCGGCCATCGGTCAGTTCGTTCCGAACCCCGATGGAAGCTGCGGACTGGCTTGGAGAAATGTCGCGCCGCCTGGAGCGTCGAATTCCCAGCCGCGAGTACCGCATCGATCTGCTTCGAAGCGTTCACTACGAGGCGACGCGCGCAGGACTGGACCCGCAATTGGTACTTGGCCTGATGCAGGTCGAATCCGGCTTCCGCAAGTACGCCGTATCCTCTGCCGGCGCGCGCGGCTACATGCAGGTCATGCCCTTCTGGCTCAAGGTGATCGGGCGCCCGGACGACAACCTGTTCGATATGCGCACGAGCCTGCGTTACGGCTGCACTATCCTTCGCCACTATCTCGATATCGAAAAAGGCGACCTGTACCGCGCCCTGGGGCGCTATAACGGTAGCCTCGGCAAGCCGGAATATCCGAACATGGTGCGTGCCGCCTGGCAAAACCAGTGGGCGTATGAAAAACCCGCCCGCCTTGCCCTGGCTCGCTGATCAGCGCATCCCAGGCAGCATGCCCTTCATGCCGCGCATCAGTTTGCCAATACCACCCTTGGAAAACTGTTTCATCATCTTCTGCGTCTGCTCGAACTGATTGAGCAGGCGATTTACCTCCTGCACTTGCACCCCAGCCCCCATGGCAATGCGGCGTTTGCGGCTGGCTTTAATTAGCTCCGGCTTGGCACGCTCGCTCGGCGTCATCGAGTTGATGATGCCCTCGACGCGGCCGATCATCTTGTTTTCCGCCCCAGCCGGCAATTGACCGGCCACCTGGGCAATCTGCGCCGGCATCTTGTCCATCAGTGCGGACAAGCCGCCCATGTTGCGCATCTGGGCGATCTGCTCCTTGAAGTCGTTGAGATCAAACCCCTTGCCTGATTTGAGCTTCTTGGCGAAAGCGACTGCCTTCTCCTCATCCAACCCCTTGCGCGCATCTTCAATCAGCGAAAGGACATCGCCCATGCCCAGGATACGGGATGCCATGCGCTCCGGATGGAAGGCCTCCAGGCCCGAGAGCTTTTCGCCGACGCCAGAGAATTTGATCGGCTTACCTGTAACGTGACGCACCGAAAGGGCGGCACCACCACGTGAATCACCATCCAGCTTGGTCAATACGACACCGGTCAGCGGCAACGCTTCGTTGAATGCCTTGGCCGTATTGACTGCGTCCTGCCCCAACATGGCATCGACCACGAACAGCGTTTCGATTGGTTTGACAGCCGCATGCAAATGCTTGATTTCCGCCATCATCTCTTCATCGATGGCCAAACGGCCCGCCGTATCAACCAGCAGCACGTCATGGTAATGACGCTTCGCCCAGTCGACCGCAGCCAAAGCGATGGTTTCCGGCTTTTCACCAACAGCCGAAGGGAAAAACTCGACGCCGGCCTGCCCGGCTACCGACTTCAACTGCTCGATAGCGGCGGGACGGTAGACGTCACACGAAACAACCAACACCTTCTTTTTGTGATTTTCTTTGAGAAACTTGGCCAGTTTGCCGACCGTCGTCGTTTTGCCAGCCCCTTGCAGACCAGCCATCAAGACGATGGCCGGCGGCTGGGTATTGAAATTGATACCCTCATGGGCATCACCCATGATTTTGGTCAGTTCCGCATGTACGACACCGATCAAAGCCTGACCTGGACTCAACGATCCGATCACCTCTTCGCCAACGGCCTTTTCCTTGACCGCTGCGATGAAATCCTTGACCACCGGCAAGGCTACGTCAGCCTCAAGCAAGGCCATGCGAACCTCACGCAGGGCATCGGTGATATTGGATTCGGTCAGGCGGGCTTCGCCCTTCAGCGTCTTCATGACGCGAGCAAGGCGCGTGGTCAGGTTATCAAGCATGTCAGATGGGCTTCTAGTAGAATTCACGGATGGCCGATATTGTAATTCAGCTTCTGCCGCACATTCTCGCTGCCCTAATCTACGGGGCCTTAGGCTTTCACTTCTGGAATACGCGCTGGCGCGAGCGGGAAAATCAACGTGTCGCCCGCCCAATGCAGACTTGGGAGCGGGTGGCCATCGCAATGGCACTCCTGGTCCACGCAGTCGGCTTGCGCGATGGGCTTTTCGCTGATTCCGGAATGCGCTTTTCGTTCAGTCTCGCTCTGTCGCTAATGATGTGGCTGGCTGTGCTGATCTACTGGCTGGAAAGCTTCATGGCCCGAATGGAGGGCATGCAACCCATGGTCTTGCCGTTGGCAGCGCTTTGCGCCGTTGCACCTGTCGCCTTTCCCAACGACCATCTCATCGCCCATGCCAGCGCAATCGGTTTCAAGCTCCACTTTCTTGCCGCGATGCTGGCGTACAGCCTGCTCACGCTTTCGGCACTACACGCCATTTTCATGGGATTCACCGAAAAATCGCTGCATAGTCGAACAGTAAAGCGCAGCTTGGCCAGTCTCCCTCCACTTCTGGTCATGGAGTCGCTGCTGTTCCGGATGCTCCTGCTCGGATTCATCCTACTGACGCTGGCTGTCGGCAGTGGCGTCCTGTTCTCCGAAGCACTGTTCGGAAAACCCTTGAGTCTCGACCACAAAACATTCTTCGCCCTTGCATCCTGGGGCATATTCGCCACCCTTCTGATCGGACGCCACGTATGGGGCTGGCGAGGCAAACGCGCATTGCGCTGGACCCTCGCAGGCTTCGCCTTGCTCATTTTGGCTTATGTGGGTAGCCGCTTCGTCATCGAAGTCCTCCTCGGACGGCCGTAGAAAGTGGATGGCATCCCTCTTTCGGCACAGCTGACGGCACTGGTCGCGCTTCTAGCGATGTCGGCCTTCTTCTCGCTCAGCGAGACTGCAATGATGGCCTCCAATCGTTTCCGCCTGCGCCACCTTGCCAAGTCTGGTCATCGCGGCGCAGCAAAATCTCTCGCGCTGCTCAATAAGACCGACAAAATGCTGGGGGTGATCCTGCTCGGCAACAACCTGGTGAACTCGGCAGCAGCCACCCTGGTCAGCGTCATCACGATCGAAATGTTTGGTGAGGAAAAATGGGCACTCGGCGCAGGAACACTGGCCGTAACCTTCGCCATTCTGGTCTTTTCTGAAATAACACCGAAGATCATCGGCGCAACCTATGCCGACCGCCTGGCAATGTTTCTGGGCCATCTGCTAACGCCGCTACTCCGCCTCTTCTATCCGGCAGTCTGGTTCATCAATCTCTTTGCCAGCGCACTCTTGCGGCTGTTACGCCTTTCACCCAAGGCGGAAGGCGAAGCCACACCTCTATCGCCGGAGGAGCTGCGCAGTCTGGTACTCGAATCGTCGCATGCCATCCCCAAAAAGCACCACGCCATCCTTTCGAGCCTGTTTGAGCTGAACAACATCACCGTCGAGGATGTTATGACACCTCGCGGCAACATCGAAATACTGGATCTCGATTTACCCTGGAATGAAGTACGAGCGCAACTCGCAACGAGTCACCACAGCCGCCTTCCCGTATGCCGGGAGTCTTTGGATCAATTGGTGGGCGTACTTCCTGTACGACGCCTGCTGGCCGGCATCGGTGACCCGGAGTTTGACGAGACAGCACTACTCTCACAATTACAAGCCCCCTACTACATTCCCGCGGGCACAGCAGTGTTCTCGCAACTGGCTTTCTTTCAAGACAACCGGCAACGCATCGGCTTTGTCGTAGATGAGTATGGCGAAATTCTCGGCCTATTGACGCTGGAGGACATCATCGAGGAGTTCGTCGGTGACTTCACGACATCCCTGCCAGGCTTAGGCCATGCCCTTCTCTGGTCGGAAAGCGGCGACGTGATTGTCGAAGGTTCTCGCCCCTTACGGGAAATCAACCGCATGCTCGGACTGGATTTCCCCCTGACCGGCCCCAAAACCCTGAATGGTCTCATTCTCGAGCACTTCCAAGATATTCCCGAGTCGGGCCTGAGCATCAAGCTCAATGGCATACTGGTAGAAGTTCTCCAGACACAAGACCGCAGTGTCATCACAGCCCGAATCTATCGCCCGGAAGCAGGTTGAAAGCCCCGCGCTGCCTTTACAAACAAACGCCTGCGTAGCATTATCGGGCCACTTAATCGGCATTTCTCTACTTTCATGGCTGCAACCCCTCAAAATCCTCCTCTCAGCGGCTTGGCACGAGCACTTGTCCAGGCCGGGCAGCTCAAGGAGGCAGAGGCTGAGCAATTAATCTCACAAGCCAGTAGCGCCAAGATTTCGCTCATCGAGCAGATCATCGCCAGCCAGAAAGCCAGTGCGAAGGACATCGCGCGCTTTGTTTCGGAAACCTTCGGCTACCCGCTTCTCGACCTGGCCGCGTTCGATGAAGCGCACATTCCGGAAAACGCAATCGACCGGAAACTAATCTCGACGCACAAAGTCATTCCGCTCAACAAGCGTGGCAATCGCCTTTCGGTCGCCATTGCCGATCCGACAAATCTGCGCGCACTCGATGAAATTCGTTTCCAAACTGGACTGGCCGTCGACCCCATTGTAGTCGAGCATCCCAAGCTGGCTCCGCTGGTCGCCAAATATTCCGAATCAGCTGCCGATACGCTGAAAAATCTGGCCAGCGACGACATCAATCTCGATTTCCTCGACGAAGAATCGGCGGCCAAGGCCGACGAGGCAATAGGTCAGGACATTGATGACGCACCGGTTGTCAAATTCATTCAAAAAATGTTGCTGGACGCCATTAATGATGGCGCCTCCGATATTCACTTCGAGCCCTACGAAAAGTTCTACCGCATTCGCTTCCGGGTTGACGGCATCCTGCGCGAAGTCGCTACGCCACCACTGGCCATCAAGGAAAAAGTCGCCTCGCGTATCAAGGTCATTTCCCGCCTGAACATCGCCGAGAAGCGTGTTCCACAAGATGGGCGAATGCGGCTCGTACTCTCCAAGAACCGCGCCATCGATTTCCGAGTCAGCACCTTGCCGACACTGCAAGGAGAAAAAATCGTCCTGCGCATTCTCGACCCCACCTCGGCAACTCTAGGCATCGAGGCTCTCGGTTACGAGCCAGAACAAAAAGAAGCATTGCTCGACGCAGTCAACCGCCCCTATGGCATGGTGTTAGTCACCGGCCCGACAGGCTCGGGCAAAACCGTGTCTCTCTATACCTGCCTCAATATCCTGAATAAAGATGGGGTCAACATCTCAACTGCAGAAGACCCTGCTGAAATCAACCTGCCCGGCGTCAATCAGGTGAATGTGGATGATCGGGCTGGCCTGACTTTCCCCGTCGCGTTGAAAGCATTCCTTCGCCAGGATCCTGACATCATCATGGTCGGCGAAATTCGTGACCTGGAAACGGCCGAAATTGCTATCAAGGCTGCCCAGACCGGTCACATGGTGCTTTCAACACTGCACACCAACGATGCCCCACAGACGCTGACTCGCCTGATGAATATGGGTGTTCCGACATTCAATATCGCTTCGAGCATTCAGCTGATAACTGCTCAACGCCTAGCCCGCCGACTTTGCAACTGCAAGAAGCCAATCACGGCGCCAACCCAGGCACTCCTCGATGCAGGCTTCAAGGAAAGCGAACTGGATGGTTCATGGACGCTATACGGCCCCGGTGGTTGCGACCGCTGCAAGGGTAGTGGTTTCAAGGGGCGCGTCGGCATCTATCAGGTCATGCCAATCTCCGAAGCTATGCAACGACTGATCATGAGCGGCGCGACCTCTCTCGACCTCGCAGCCCAAGCCAAGCTGGAAGGCGTCAAGGATTTGCGCGAGTCCGGCCTGCTCAAAGTAAAACAAGGCCTGACCTCGCTTGACGAGGTACTGAGCACGACCAATATCTAAGGGGAAGGAAGACACATGGCCACAGCCGCAAAACCGAGAGTCTCAGCCGTCAAGGAGAACTCTTTCGTTTGGGAAGGCCGGAACAAGGACGGCAAAACGGTTCGGGGGGAAATGCGTGCCGCCAGTGAATCAGTGGTGCAAACATCGCTAAGGCGCCAGGGCATCACCAATACCAAAGTGAAGAAACTGCGTTTCAAGTCCGGAGGCAAGATTACCGAAAAGGACATCTCGCTATTCACTCGCCAACTGGCCACCATGATGAAATCCGGCGTGCCTCTACTTCAGGCCTTCGATATCGTTGGCCGCGGACACTCAAATGCTGCCGTCGGCAAACTGCTGCTCGACATCAAATCCGATGTCGAAACAGGCAGTTCGCTCTCACAAGCCTTCCGCAAGTACCCTCTGCACTTTGACACGCTGTACTGCAATCTGGTGGCCGCAGGCGAGCAAGCCGGTATTCTTGACACCCTGCTCGACCGACTGGCCACCTACAAAGAAAAAATTCTCGCCATCAAGGGCAAGATCAAATCCGCCTTGTTCTATCCGATTGCCGTTATCGTTGTGGCGTTCATCATTACTGCCGTGATCATGATTTTCGTTATCCCGGCATTCAAGGATGTTTTCAAGAGTTTTGGTGCTGACTTACCCGCCCCCACATTGTTGGTAATTGCCATCTCCGATTACTTTGTTGAGTATTGGTGGGCAATCTTTGGGGCCACGATTGGTGGCTTCTATGCATTTTTCGAGAGTTGGAAGCGCTCAGAAAAAATGCAAATGGCAATGGATCGTTTCTTGTTGCGCCTCCCCATATTCGGCGACATTATCCGTAAATCGGTCATCGCCCGCTGGACACGAACTCTGGCGACCATGTTTGCCGCCGGCGTCCCGTTGGTGGAGTCCCTTGATTCTGTAGGCGGAGCCGCGGGCAATTATGTTTACAAAATGGCGACAAAGCAGATTCAGAGTGAGGTGTCGACTGGCACCAGCCTCACCATCTCGATGCAAAACGTCAATCTCTTCCCCAACATGGTTACCCAGATGGTCGCGATTGGCGAGGAGTCCGGAGCCCTCGATTCCATGTTGTCCAAAGTTGCTGATTTCTTCGAGCAGGAAGTGGACGATGCAGTCGAAGCCATGTCCAGCCTTATGGAGCCAATCATCATGGTGGTTCTTGGCACGCTGATCGGCGGCATGGTCGTAGCCATGTACCTACCAATCTTCAAGCTAGGATCGGTCGTCTGATGCTCCCGGAATCCCTAGGCAGTCTGGCTGCCATGGCCGGACTGTTGGGTCTGTGTGTCGGTAGTTTCCTAAATGTGGTTATCTATCGACTGCCTCGCATGATGGAACGCGAGTGGCAGATTCAGTGCGCCGAACTGCATGGAGAAGAGGTATCACAGACCGATAGTCCGCTCTCTCTGGCGCAACCTCGGTCGCACTGCCCTTCGTGCGGTCACATGATTTCCGCACTGGAAAACATTCCCGTACTGAGCTATCTGTTCCTCAAGGGGCGATGCTCGTCCTGTTACCAAAAGATATCCCTACGCTATCCGCTAGTCGAAATTTTCACAGGCCTGCTCTCAGCCTACACAGCGTGGCATTTTGGCCCAACTCTTCAGACTGTGGGAGCCCTGCTTCTTCTATGGTCGCTGATCGCTCTGGCAGCAATCGATGTCGACACGCAACTTCTGCCTGACGCCATCACGCTCCCCCTGCTCTGGCTGGGCCTTGCCTTCAACACTGCGTCCACCTATGCCGATCTCAGCACGGCGGTTATCGGCGCCATGGCTGGTTATCTCTCCCTGTGGACTGTTTTCTGGCTATTCAAGTTAGCAACAGGAAAAGAAGGCATGGGCTACGGCGACTTCAAGTTGCTTGCTGCACTGGGCGCATGGCTTGGCTGGACGATGCTGCCTGCGATCATCCTGCTCTCCTCCGTCGTCGGCGCCATTGTCGGCATTACGCTGATAGTCGTTGCCCGCCATGGCCGCAATATACCTATCCCTTTTGGCCCTTACCTTGCAGCCGCAGGCGTCATCGCCCTGTTCTGGGGGCAGGAACTGACACGAAGCTATCTCGGCTTGATCGCTTGAAATCTTGCGTTCCGGCACGATATAAGCTTCTCCTACTCTCGGTTATAATTCAAGGTTTTGGAGGATTCCCATGCCGATCTACGAATATCGCTGCGATTCCTGCGGTTCCCAGAAAGAGCATCTGCAAAAGATGAGCGACCCGCAGCTCACCACCTGCCCGGAATGCGGGAGCGACAGCTACCAGAAGCTGCTTTCCGCTGCGGGCTTTCAGCTTAAAGGCAATGGCTGGTACGCCACCGACTTCAAGGGCGGCAGCAAGCCGGCAACCAAGGCTGACACGCCGCCTTGCCAAGGTGGCTCGGGAGCATGCACTCCGTGCGCGGCCAGCTGATCAAACGTTATTTCATCACGGGCCTCCTGATCTGGGTGCCCTTGGTCATTACCGGCTGGGTGCTGTCGTTGATCGTCAGCACCCTCGACCAGTCGTTGCGACTACTGCCGGAATCGATCCATCCGCAAAATCTTGTCGGATTCGCCATCCCCGGTGTCGGCGCACTGCTGACCCTGGCCATGATTCTGCTCACAGGCCTGCTGGCAGCGAACTTCATCGGTCAGAAACTCGTCGGCTGGTGGGACAAGCTGCTCTCGCGTATCCCGGTCGTCAATTCCGTCTACAAGAGTGTCAAGCAGGTTTCCGACACGCTGTTCGCCCCTAATGGCAATGCCTTCCGTAAAGCATTGCTGGTTCAGTACCCGCGCCAGGGAAGCTGGACCATCGCCTTCCTGACCGGCCAGCCCGGCGGAGACCTGATCAACCACCTGGATGGCGACTTTGTCAGTGTCTACGTCCCGACCACCCCCAACCCTACCTCCGGCTTCTTCCTGATGATGCCGGCCAAGGATGTGGTCGAACTTGAAATGACGGTCGACGAAGCCCTCAAATACATCATCTCGATGGGTGTCGTGGCACCGCCGCCGCACCCGCGCGTCATCACCAATACCTGAATCAACCGGAAAGCTTCATGCGTACCCACTACTGCGGACAACTCAACGCCGCCCTCGACGGGCAAATCGTCACCCTGTGCGGCTGGGCACACCGTCGTCGCGACCACGGCGGCGTCATCTTCATCGACCTGCGCGACCGCGAAGGTTTGGCTCAGGTGGTCTGCGACCCCGATCGCGCCGAGACCTTCAAGATCGCCGAATCGGTGCGCAACGAGTTCTGCCTGAAGATCACCGGCAAGGTTCGCCCGCGCCCGGCCGGCACGACCAATGCCAACCTGGCATCCGGTGAAATCGAAATCCTCTGCCACGAGATCGAGGTCCTGAACCCGTCGGTTACCCCGCCGTTCCAGCTCGACGAAGACAATCTGTCGGAGAACGTCCGCCTGACGCACCGCGTCATCGACCTGCGTCGCCCGCAGATGCAGAACAACCTGATGCTGCGCTACAAGACGGCACGCGCCTTCCGCCGCTTCCTCGACGACAACGGCTTCATCGACGTCGAAACGCCGATGCTGACTAAATCGACGCCGGAGGGCGCCCGCGACTACCTGGTGCCGTCGCGCGTCCATCCGGGCCAGTTCTTCGCCCTGCCGCAATCACCGCAACTGTTCAAGCAACTGCTGATGGTCGCCGGCTTCGACCGCTACTATCAGATCGTCAAGTGCTTCCGCGACGAGGATCTGCGCGCCGACCGCCAGCCTGAATTCACCCAGGTCGATATCGAGACCTCGTTCATGAGCGAAGCCGAAATCACCGCCCTGATGGAAAAACTGATCCGCACCGTGTTCAAGGAAGCGATCGACGTCGACCTGCCGGAATTCCCCCGCATGACCTACGCCGAAGCCATGCACCGCTTCGGCTCCGACAAGCCTGACCTGCGCGTTACACTTGAACTGACCGAAGTCACCGATGCCTTCAAGGACGTCGCCTTCAAGGTTTTTGCCGGCGTCGCCAACAGCGAAGGCGGCCGTATCGCCGCCATGCGCATCCCGGGCGGCGCCACGCTGACCCGTGGTGAAATCGATGCCTACACTCAGTTCGTCGGCATCTATGGCGCCAAGGGCCTGGCCTACATCAAGGTCAATGACGTCACCCAGATCAACGAAACCGGCCTGCAGTCGCCGATCGTCAAGAACCTGTCGGAGGCCTCACTGAAGGCCGTCATCGAGCGCACCGGCGCCCAGTCCGGCGACCTGATCTTCTTCGGTGCCGACAAGGCCAAGATCGTCAACGACGCCCTCGGCGCGCTGCGCATCAAGATCGGCCATGAAAAGGGCTTTGTCACGGGCGCCAAGTGGGCGCCACTGTGGGTCATCGACTTCCCGATGTTCGAGTACGACGACGAGTCCAAGCGCTGGACTGCCTGCCACCACCCCTTCACCAGCCCCAAGGACGAGCACCTCGACCTGCTGGTCAGCGATCCGGGCAAGTGCCTGGCCAAGGCCTACGACCTGGCCCTGAACGGCTGGGAACTGGGCGGCGGCTCGGTGCGTATCCACCGCGCCGACGTGCAGGAAAAGGTTTTCTCGGCCCTCAACATCGGCCCGGAAGAGCAACAGGCCAAGTTCGGCTTCCTGCTCGACGCGCTGAAGTACGGCGCCCCGCCGCACGGTGGCCTGGCCTTCGGTCTCGACCGCATTGTAACCATGATGACCGGCGCCGAATCGATCCGCGACGTGATCGCCTTCCCGAAGACCCAGCGCGCCCAGTGCCTGCTGACCGACGCCCCGTCGGCGGTCGACGAAAAGCAACTGCGCGAACTGCACGTCCGCCTGCGCCAGAAGGTCGAGACCCAGGTCGAAGTCAACCCGACCTAAATCATCGTGCAACACTGGCTGCGCTTCCTGATCGTCGCCTGGCTGGCGACCGGAAGCGCTTTCGGCTTCAGCTATAGCAATGAGCGCGGCGATGCTGAGACCATCGCCGTCGCCGACCTGCCACGCGAAGCCCGGCAAACGCTGGCCCTGATCAAGGAAGGCGGCCCCTTCCCTTACGATCGGGATGGCATCATTTTCCGCAACTTCGAAAAGCGCCTGCCGCTCAAACCCCGCGACTACTATCGGGAATACACGGTGAAATCGCCTTGGCGGCGTGACCGCGGACCACGCCGCATCATCGCCGGCCGTGAAGGCGAATATTTTTACACCGATGATCACTACGCATCGTTCCGGCGGATTCGGGAGTAAGTGTCCCATATGAGCAAAACACCATTCGCCCACACTCCCGGCTTCTATACCTTTGCGCCGCAGCAAACGGCGGAAATCGCAAACGCTGCTCGTCAGCAAGCGCTACCCGTACTATCGGCGTCCCTCGCGGCATGCCCCACCCTCCCGCAGGCACTCCAACACCTGGGCGAGGCGCTGGCTTTCCCGGACTGGTATGGCAGCAATCTGGATGCCCTGTACGACTGCCTCTGCGACCCTGACTGGCAGCCTGGCAACAGCCTGGTCCTCATGCTCCTCGGGACAGCTCACCTAAGCCTCTCCGATCCCAAGGGATTCGCCAGCCTGAGCGAAGTACTGCAGGCAGCCGCTGAAATACGCTGCGACAATGGGCAGCGTTGCTGGCTGCTACTCGACTCGCCAGCCACCGGCATTCAACCACTCTCCGAGGCATGAGCGCTTACAAGCAGCCGGTTTCGGTACTGGTCGTCATCCATACGTCAGCACTCGATGTCTTGCTGCTCGAACGCACCGCCCATCCTGGTTTTTGGCAATCGGTCACCGGCAGCCGCGAAGACGAGGAATCGCTGATCGAAACGGCGCGGCGTGAAGTCGGAGAGGAAACCGGACTGAACGCCGCGCTCTACCCGCTACGCGACTGGCATGCGACGAACGTCTTTGAAATATTTCCCGAATGGCGGCACCGCTACGCGCCCGGTGTCACACAGAACACCGAGCATGTTTTCAGCCTCATGCTGCCGGAACGCCTCGCCGCGAGCATCAGCCCGGACGAACACCGGGACTGGTGCTGGCTGCCTTGGCAGGACGCCGCCCAGCGCTGCTTCTCGTGGAGCAACCGGGATGCAATCCTGCAACTACCCAAGCTCGCCCCACCCCCTTGAAACCGCCGGTGATGCTCCTATATTGGATTCAGGCAATCTTGATCCACCAAGGAGAGCACCATGGCAAACATCACTCGACTCGACCCACTCGACGATCTTTTCCGCGGCTTCTTTGTCAGGCCCGTGGATTTCAACGGCCAGCCGCAACAGCCCCCGAGCATCAAGATGGATGTCCGCGAGCAGGGAGACGACTATCTCGTCCATGCCGAACTTCCCGGCGTCAAGAAGGAAGACATCCACGTCATCGTCGATGGCAATCAGGTGTCGATCAGCGCCGAAGTGAAACAGGAGAAGGAAACCCGCGAAGGTGAACGCCTTCTGCGCGCCGAACGCTATTTCGGCAAGGTATCCCGTTCCTTCCAGCTGGGCCAGGAAATCGACGATAGCCACGCCGTTGCCAAGTTCAACGATGGTGTTCTCGAACTGACTCTGCCCAAACGACAGGCCAGCCCGAACAAGCGCCTGAACATCGTCTGATTTCACTAAGCGGCAGACACGAGGCCGGACCCCGTTCCGGCCTTTTTCTTTGTACAATCCGCGGCGATTCCATCTGGAGCCCGCCATGAGCATCGAAGACCTCTCCCCCGGCATCAAGGCCGCCGTTCTGGCCGAAGCCCTGCCCTATATCAAGCGTTTCCACGGCAAGACCATCGTCGTCAAATACGGCGGCAACGCGATGACCGACGAACACCTGAAAAACTGCTTCGCCCGCGATGTCGTGCTGCTCGAACTGGTCGGCTTCAACATCGTCGTCGTCCATGGCGGCGGGCCGCAGATCGAAAACCTTCTTGCCCGTGTCGGCAAGAAGGGCGAGTTCATCCAGGGCATGCGCGTCACCGATGCGGAAACCATGGAAGTCGTTGAAATGGTCCTCGGCGGCCAGGTCAACAAGGACATCGTCAACTTGATCAACCAGCATGGCGGCAAGGCCGTCGGCCTGACCGGCAAGGACGGCAACTTCATCCGCGCCAAGAAACTGATGCTGGAAAACAAGGATAATCCGGGCGACCTGATCGACGTCGGCCAGGTCGGCGAAATCACCCAGATCGATCCCTCGTTGATCGACCACCTCGACAAGGGCGCCTTCATCCCGGTGATCGCCCCGATCGGTGTCGGCAAGGATGGCGAAACCTACAACATCAACGCCGACGTCGTCGCCGGCAAGATCGCCGAAGTTTTGAAGGCCGAAAAGCTCGTTCTGCTTACCAACACGCCGGGCGTCCTCGACCAGAAGGGTGAACTGATCACCGGCATCACGCCCAAGCAGATCGACGAAATGGTCGAGGATGGCACCCTCTCCGGCGGCATGCTGCCGAAGATCGGCTCCGCGCTCGATGCCGCGCGCAATGGCGTCAAGGGCGTGCACATCATCGATGGCCGTGTCGAGCATGCGCTGCTGCTGGAAATTCTGACCGACCACGGCGTCGGCACGATGATCAAGTCGCACTAAATGGAGCCGGGGCGCGTCTGGCTGTTCGACCTCGACGATACGCTGCACCACGCGACCCCGCACATCTTCCCGCACATCAACCGCTCGATGAACGCTTACATCGAGCGCCACCTCGGCGTCGACACAGCAGAAGCCACCCGCTTGCGCCGCGAATACTGGGTGCGCTACGGCGCCACTCTGCTCGGCCTGATGCGCCATCACGGCACCGACCCGAATCACTTTCTCCAGGAAACCCACCAGTTTCCCGATCTTGAACGGCAACTCGTCTTCGATAAGCCGGTGTTGCACGCACTCAAGCGCCTGTCGGGCAGAAAAATCCTCTTTTCCAACGCGCCGCGCCACTACGCCGAGGCCGTTCTCGACCTCACCGGTCTGGCCCGCCATTTCAGCACTATCTATTCAGTGGAGAGCCTGCGCTTTCGCCCCAAGCCGATGCTGGCGGGATTCCGCGCGCTCCTCAAGGCTGAACGCCTCGACCCCAAAGGCTGCATCATGGTCGAGGACAGCCTGCCCAATCTGATCGCCGCCAAAAAGCTGGGCATGAAGACCGTGTGGGTGAGTGCTGGCTCGCGTCAATCACCCTACGTCGACGTAAAGCTGCGCTCGGTTCTGCAACTTCCCTCACGCTGCGGTCGACTATAATTTTCGGACAAGAATCAACAATCGATCGGGGGCAAACCATGGCAACAAAACCGGGCGAGCGTCGCCTGCAGATTCTGCAAACTCTGGCCGGCATGCTGGAAACGCCGAAGGGCGAAAAAATCACGACAGCTGCCCTTGCCGCCAAGCTGGATTGTTCCGAAGCCGCCCTGTACCGCCACTTCGCCAGCAAGGCCCAGATGTTCGAAGGTCTGATCGAATTCATCGAGCAAAGCCTGTTCAGCGTCATTAACCAGATCACCACCGAAGAAAGCCAGGGACTCAAGCAGGTGGAACTGATCCTCGGCCTGCTCCTGCGCTTTGCCCAGAAGAACCGCGGCATGACCCGCGTCCTGATCGGAGACGCCCTGGTCAACGAACATGAACGCCTGCAGGTCCGCATCAACGGCTTGCTCGAGAAGGTCGAAGCGTCCCTCAAGCAGGCCCTGCGCATCGCCGCCACCCAGGAAAACCTCAAGGCCGACGCCGATTTCGGCGCGCTCGCCAACCTGCTGCGCTGCTATGCCGTGGGACGCTGGGAGCAATACGCGCGCAGCGGCTTCACGCGCGAGCCCTTGACCCAGTGGCAACAGCAGTGGCCGATGCTCTATTTCGCCTGCCTGTCGCAATCCGGAGCGCCAGGCGCCTGACCAACAAAAAGGGCAGCCGAAGCCGCCCTTGCGCCGTTCGACTGGCAATCAGGCCTTGAGGTACTCGGCTGCATCCAGGGCAAAGTAGGTCAGGATGCCATCCGCGCCGGCCCGCTTGAATCCGAGCAGGCTTTCCAGGACGCACGCCCTTTCGTCGAGCCAGCCATTCTGCGCCGCAGCCTTGAGCATGGCGTATTCACCGCTGACCTGATAAGCGTAGGTCGGCACCTTGAACTCGTCCTTCACGCGGCGGACGATATCAAGATAAGGCATGCCCGGCTTAACCATGACCATGTCGGCCCCCTCCTCGAGGTCGAGAGCGACTTCCTTGAGGGCCTCGTCGGTATTGGCCGGGTCCATCTGGTAGGTGTATTTGTTGCCCTTGCCCAGATTGCCGGCCGACCCGACGGCGTCCCGGAACGGACCGTAGAACGCCGAAGCATATTTCGCCGAATAGGCGAGGATGCGCGTATAAATCTGCCCGGCCCCGTTGAGTTCGGCCCGAATGCGCGCGATGCGACCATCCATCATGTCGGACGGCGCCACCACATCCGCGCCCGCCTGGGCATGGCAAAGGGCCTGCCTGGCAAGCACTTCCAGCGTCTCATCGTTAAGCACGTAACCCGTATCGTCGATCAGCCCATCCTGACCGTGGCTGGTATAGGGATCAAGCGCGACATCGGTGATCACCCCGAGCTGCGGAAATTCCTGCTTCAGTGCCTGCACCACTCGCGGTACGAGACCGCCATCGTTGTAGGCCTCCTCGGCCCCGAGGGTTTTCAATGAGGCGTCGATCACCGGAAACAGCGCCAGCGCCGGAATCCCCAGCTTGACTGCCCGTTCGGCCGTCTTCAGGAGCACATCGATCGATTGACGCTCGACGCCAGGCATTGATGCCACCTTCTCCACACGCTTCTCGCCGTCGAGCACAAAAACGGGATAGATGAAATCGTCAGCCGTCAGTACCGACTCCCGCATCAAACGACGGGAAAAATCGTCACGCCGCATCCGGCGCATGCGGGTTGCAGGAAAACGTCCAATTGCACTCATGCTCAAAACCTCAAGATACACCCATGAAAAAATTTAGCCGCAACGGAACTTTGAGCTCCGCCCAGCGTCATACCGAACAGATGGCACGCGCTGTCTCCCGCTTCACCTCCCTGAGCGGGTGCTTTGACCACGTCAAGGCATTTTGGCCCCCGGACTCCCCTTATCCGGGGGTCTTTTGTTTTCCGGGCGCTTGATTTCGATATCCAGCCATCCGGCCAGCACCGTTTCGCACTCCTCCACCCCGGTTTTCTTCAGGCTGGAAAACAACTGAACCGAATACAGGCTGGCATCGCCCCAAGTCGCCAATTCGGACTTCAGCGAGCGCAAAACCTTGGTCTGCTCCTGCCGGCTCAGTTTGTCGGCCTTTGAAAGCAATATGTGAATCGGTCGACCAGTCGGCCGGAACCATTCGATCAGCTTGACATCGAGTTCGGTCATCGGCCGGCGGACATCCATGATCACCACCAGACCAGCCAATTGATCACGCTTGCTGAGATAGGGGCCGATCAGGCCTTCCCACTGCGAACGGATCGCCTCTGGCGCCTTGGCATAACCGTAACCCGGCAGGTCGACGAAGTACTTGCCGTCGGCCAGGGTGAAATAGTTCAAATGTTGCGTGCGCCCCGGCGTCTTGCTGACATATGCCAGACGAACCCGCCCGGCCAGGGTGTTGATCGCGGAGGATTTACCGGCATTGGAACGCCCGGCGAAGGCCACTTCGCGGATGGAGTCGCGCGGTAAATCCCGCAGATTTGCGACGGTCGTCAGAAAGACCGCCTGCTGGAACAAAGGCATAAAAAACTCGTCAGATCCGCCAAGGAGCGGCGAAGTAATATAGAATAACAGGTTTGAAACTTCCGTTCCGGCCAAAGCGCCCACAAACGCGTACAAGGAGCTCGTAAATGATTCGCACCGCGGCAATGGCAATTCTTCTTGCCACCAGTTTCATCGCTAATGCATCCGAAGAAGCCAAGGTCAAGGCTGATCCTGCCAAGGGCAAAATCATCGCTGAAACCGTCTGTGTCGCCTGTCATGGCGCCGATGGCAACAGCATGGCCTCCGCCAACCCGAACCTGGCCGGCCAAGTAGAAGAATACATCTACAAGCAACTGAAGAACTTCAAAGCTGCCGACGGCAAGCCCGCCGCGCGCGACAATGCGATCATGGCTGGCATGGTTGCCGCCCTCTCCGATGAAGACATGAAGAATGTCGCCGCCTGGTTTGCCAGCCAGAAGCAGAAGCCGGCTGCCGCCAAGGATGAAAGCAAGATTGCAATGGGCCAGAAACTGTGGCGCCAGGGCGACTTCAAGAAGGGCGTCCCGGCCTGCGCCGGCTGCCATGGCCCCTCCGGCAAGGGCCTGCCGGCGCAATACCCGCGCCTCTCCGGTCAATTCCCGGAATACACCGAAGCACAACTGAAGGCCTTCCGTGCCGGCGAACGCGCCAACGATCCGGAAAAGATGATGCGCATGATTGCCGAAAAACTCTCCGACGCCGAAATGAAGGCAGTTGCAGAGTTCGCTGCCGGTCTTCGCTGATCGAAAGCACTCCCCAGAAAAGGCAGCCATGGCTGCCTTTTTTGTTTTCGGCATACTTGGCAGGCCCGGATTCGAACGATAGACTGAATCAAGCGTCCGCTCACCCTCAGGAGGAGATACCCATGAGAACACTAAAGCAGTTGCTCGCCGACAAGCATCGCCCCCTCGCTGTGGTAACGCCAAGCGACACCGTCTTCCACGCCTTGAACGTCATGGCTCAGCACGACGTTGGCGCACTGCTCGTACTGGATGGCGAGCAACTGGTCGGTATATTTTCGGAGCGCGATTACGCGCGCAAAATCATCCTGCATGGCAAGACCTCCAAGGAAACCAGCGTCCGCGAAATCATGAGCGACCGCGTGGCTTACGTGACGCCTGATACGTCTCTCGACGAGTGCATGGCCCTGATGACTGAACGCCGCTTTCGCCACCTGCCGGTGCTCAACGAGGATGGCAGCGTGGCAGGCATGATCTCGATCGGTGACCTGGTCAAGGAAACCATCAGCAACCAGCGCTTCCTGATTGCCGAACTCGAACGCTACATTGCCGGCTGAAATGGCCGAGGCCAGTACCGCAATTCATTTCCGCATCCTCTCCGACATCGCGCGAGATCTCTCGGGCGATGTCAATTTCCCGATTTGCATGGATGCGGCAATTCTGGTCCGCGACACCCTCAAGGATCCGCTCGTCAGCATCACCAAGGTCGTGCAGGTGGTCGGTGTCGAACCGTTGATTTCCAGCAAGCTGCTGCGCCTGGCCAATTCGGTTGCCTATAATCCATCGGGCAAAGCCATTACCGAACTGAGCAGCGCCGTCTCCCGCCTTGGTTTCGAGGTTGTTCGCACGACCTCGCTGGCCGTGACGCTTGACCAGATGCTCAAGTCGCGCAACCTAGCGGCTTACGATGAAATCGCTCGCCAAACCTGGGAGCACTCGATCGAAGTGGCAGCCATCGCCCGCGTCCTGGCTCGGCGCCTGGGGCGGATCAATCCCGACGAGGCCATGCTGGCCGGGTTGGTGCACGACATCGGCATTTTCTACCTGCTTTATCGCGCTACCGAGTATCCGGAATATCGGGACAACGAACCGGCAATGCTCGAACTATTACACGGCTGGCACGAGAGCATCGGCGAAAGCCTGCTGCACATTCTCGGCCTGCCCGAGAGTATCTGCGTTGCAGTACGCGATCACGACCAATTGCAGAATATCGACATTCCCTGCACGGTGCGTGACGTCCTCTACTTTGCTAACTTGCTCGCACGCCAGCAGGAAACCCTGAAGCGCGAGCCCGCCTCTGAACAGAACGCATCCGTACGCGACGTCGATCGCTCGCGCTATGCCGACCTTCTGGGCGAAGCGGAAGATGACATTGCCGAACTACGGGCAGCACTGGCCGTCTGATACGCGATGGGCGACACCTGCGATATATTTCGTCGCCCCCGTTAGCTCTACCGTCAAGCGATGACCTCAACATCCATCCCACGGCAACTCGGGCTGATCAAAGCCCTCCTCTTCCTGCTTTGCCTGATACCCGCGGGCCAGTTGTGCTGGCTAGCCTGGAGCGGCAACCTCGGCCCGGAACCCGTGGAGTTTGTGCAGCGGCGGACTGGCTTCTGGACTCTCAACCTGCTGCTACTGACGCTCGTTATCACACCGCTTCGCGTCATGACGCAGACACACTGGTTGCTTCGCCTGCGCCGCATGCTAGGGCTATTCTGCTTCTTCTATGCCCTGCTTCACTTGCTATCCTTCATCGGCTTCGATAATGATTTCTCCCTCGAGGCCATTGCGCGCGATATCGTCAAGCGCCCCTTCGTCAGCGCCGGGTTGGGCGCCTTCCTGCTCCTGACTCCGCTGGCTGCGACCTCGAACCAGTGGGCGGTGCGGATGCTGGGCGGCCGAAAATGGCAGGAACTGCATCGCAACATCTACCTGGCTGGCATTCTTGCCGTCATTCATTATCTCTGGCTGACCAAGCTCTCGGCCATCTACTGGCCGCTGACCTATGCCATTGCCCTGGCCATGCTGCTCGGCTGGCGCATCCGTGAACGCCGGCGGAAGGCGATACCAGTCCCTCGCTTCACCGACGCGAAGCCGCTCAAATTCTTTAAGCGGAAGCCAGACTAACTATTTTCGACGCGGCGGATCAAACCGGACGATAGCGCGTCCGTCAGCCGCCTGTTTCGCCTCTGCCTTCCAGGCGTGACCATAGACCACCTCAAAGGTGGCCGGAAGTTTGCCATCGCGCCGCAAGGCTTCGTAGGCCGCTCTACCAGCCTGCAAGACGCCGCGCCCGGTCAAACCATGCCGACGCGCCTTCATCGCGCAAGCGGAGCCGGCAGCACGCAGTTCGGCGAACATGGCATCCAGATCGTCGTATGTCAGGGTAATGACCTCCATGTCCATCACTGGATCGGCAAAGCCGCAGCCGACCAGCATGTCGCCGAGGTCGTGCATGTCGATGAAACGCTGGGTATGCGCATAGCCATCGGCAAATGCCGAGCGCAACTCCTTGAGTGAATCCGGCCCCAGGGTGGAGAACATGAACAGACCTCCGACTTCGAGGACACGATGCGCTTCGGCCAAAGCCGGCAGAGGATCGTCGAGCCAGTGCAGCAACAGATTGGACCAGACCAGGCTGGTCGAGCGCGACTTCAGCGGCAGCTTCGCCGCATCGGCAGCCAAACGTTCCGCGCCCGAATTTTTGCCAAGTCCGGTCCAGCGCTGCCAAGCGGACGACTGAACGCGGCCGGCATTGAGCATGTTCGGCGAAAGGTCGAGGCCGAGCAGGCGCGCCTTGGGATAGCGCGCCATCAGCCCGGGGAAGCTTCCCCCGCGACTGCAACCGAGATCGAGAATGGTAGCCGGCGCCAGATTGACGTAATCGAGGCGCTCCTGCATCCGGCGATCCACCTCGCGCGCGAAGAAATCCGCACCTTCATAGGTCGCCGCGACCTTCGAGAAACGTCGACCGACCTGCAGCCGGTCGACGAAAGCTGCGCTCAAACTGCCTTTACGCCGAGACGGGCAAACAATTGGTCGTCACGATCGACATCCGGGTTACCGGTCGTCAGCAGACGATCACCGTAGAACATGGAATTGGCACCCGCCAGGAAGCACAGCGTCTGCAGTTCATCGGTCATTTCCTGGCGCCCGGCCGAGAGGCGAACCCAGGAGGTCGGCATGGTGATGCGCGCGGCGGCGATGGTGCGAACGAACTCGAACGGATCGAGACGGTCCTTGTCGGCCAGCGGGGTACCCGGAATCGGCACCAGATTGTTGATCGGAACGGATTCCGGCGGCTGCGGCAGGTTGGCCAGTTGAACGATCAGGCCGGCGCGGTTGCGGCGCGATTCGCCCATGCCGATGATGCCGCCCGAACAGACGTTGATGCCTGCATCGCGCACCTGCTCCAGGGTATCCAGGCGGTCGTCGTGGGTATGGGTCTTGATGACCTGACCGTAGAACTCCTTGTCGGTATCCAGATTGTGGTTGTAGTAGTCGAGGCCGGCATCCTTGAGTTTCTCGGCCTGGCCGTCCTTGAGCATGCCCAGCGTGACGCAGGTCTGCATGCCCAGCGCCTTAACCTCGCGCACCATGTCGAGCACGCGGTCGAGATCGTTGTCCTTGGGCCCTTTCCAGGCGGCACCCATGCAGAAGCGCGAGGCACCCTTGGCCTTGGCGGCCTTGGCGGCGGCAACCACCTCATCCAGCGGCATCAGGCGCTCGCGCTCGGTATCCGTTTCATAGCGGGCCGATTGCGAGCAATAGCTGCAATCCTCGGAGCAACCGCCGGTCTTGACCGAAAGCAGCGTCGAGCGTTGAATGGCGTTGGGATCGAAGTTTTCGCGATGCACGCCCTGCGCCCGCCAGATCAGATCCATCAGCGGAAGTTCATAAAGAGCGAGAACCTCGTCGAGCGTCCAACGATGCTTGGGAACAGCTTGCAGACTGGAAGGAGGGGTGGCGACAGACGGTGCGTGCATGAGAGGCCTTGCGAAAAAATGCGATATGAATCAGACACTAAACGTGTCGGTAATTATGGATTATTAAATACCCGACGAATGCTGTCAATTTTAACCCAGGCTTTGAAGCTTCCGTTCGGGCACCTGCTCGACCATGCCGTCGGCCACACCTGCCTGCTATGCCGCAGCGATTGCAGGGGGCAGCCGCTGTGCCCGGAATGCACCGCCGATCTGCCGCTTCCCCCGCCGGCCCATTGCCCTCTGTGCGGGGAACAGACCACACACGGAGAACGCTGCGGCGCCTGTCTCAAGGAGGCGCCGCATTTCGACCGGGCGACTGCGGCCTTCATATACGACTTTCCGGTCGACCGGCTCATTCATGCCCTCAAATACGGACACCAACTGGCCATTGCTCGCTGGCTCGCCTCTTGTATCGCGCCGGGCATCCGGCGCGACGGACAACTGATCATCCCCTTGCCCTTACACCCGGAACGCCTGCGGGAGCGAGGTTTCAACCAGTCCCTGGAAATCGCCCGCGAAATCGGCAAACAGTTGCAACTGTCTGTGGATCCTGACGCACTGGCTCGCACTCGCCCGACCGCATCGCAAGCCGGCCTGGCGCTCAAAGAGCGCCACCGGAACGTGAAAGGCGCCTTCGAATGCTCGACCGATTTCACGGGACGGCACATTCTGCTGATCGATGACGTGATGACGAGCGGAGCGACTGCCAATGAATGCGCCCGCGTCCTGAAACTGCATGGCGCGAGTGAGGTCAGTGTCGCTGTCGCCGCACGCGCCCAGAAGGGGCGATCCATGCTTTAATCGCGCTCCTGCCGTTCGTACCAAGCTCATCATCGTGCCTGCCGTCGTTCTCTACCAGCCTGAAATCCCGCCCAATACGGGCAATATCATTCGTCTCTGCGCCAACACGGGCGCCGAACTCCATCTGGTGGAACCGCTCGGCTTCGATATCACCGACAAGGGATTGCGACGAGCCGGACTTGACTACCACGAATACGCCCGGGTCGTCCGTCATGCCGACTGGCCGGCCTGCAAAGCAGCCCTGGCTGGGCGCCGGCTGTTTGCGATGACGACCAAGGGCAGTGGAAGTCTGTACGCAAGCGCACTGGATTCAAGTGACGTATTCGTCTTCGGCCGGGAAACCAGTGGATTGCCACCTGAAATCCTTGCCGAGTTTCCTCCGGAGCGGCGGCTCCGCCTGCCCATGCAGGCCGGACAGCGCAGCCTCAACCTGTCGAATGCAGCAGCCGTCACGGTTTTCGAAGCCTGGCGGCAAGCCGGCTTTGCTGGCGGAATTTAGGCCAGCTCTTCCTTTGGATCGCGCGCCATCAATTGTTCGACGGCCTGCGTCGCGTTGAGTCGCCCATCCAGAACAGCCGCAACGGCCGCACTGATCGGCATCTCGACCCCCAGTTGGCGAGCCAGCCTATCGACTTCTCGCGCGGTATAAACACCCTCGGCGACGTGGCCGAGTTCGTCAAGGATCTGGGGCAGCGACTTGTTTTCCGCCAGGGCCAGCCCAACGCGCCGATTGCGCGACAAATCACCGGTACAGGTCAGGATCAGGTCACCCATACCGGCCAAACCCATAAAGGTTTCACGCTGGGCACCCAGCGCCATGCCGAGCCGCGCGATCTCGGCGAGACCGCGCGTCATCAGGGCTGCCCGCGAGTTCAAGCCGAGGCCGAGGCCATCGCAAGTTCCGGTGGCAATGGCCAGGACGTTCTTCACGGCGCCACCGACCTCGACCCCGATCAGGTCATCGTTGGCATAGATGCGCAGACGGCTGCCGTGCAGCTGTCGCGCCGCCTCACGAGCAAAAGCCGGATCGTTGGCAGCCAGCGCAATCGCCGTCGGTTGCCCGGCAGCAACTTCCTCGGCGAAGCTTGGACCGGACAAGGCGCCGCAGACAGCCCCCTGCCCCAAGACCTCGGCAACCACCTGATGCGGCAGCTTGCCAGTACCGGCCTCGAAGCCCTTGCACACCCAGAGAATCGGCCGTACCACACCAAGCGCCTTGAGATGCTCGACGGTCGGACGCAGGCCGGCGATCGGCGTCGCGATAACCAGTAGTTCCGCTTCCGCAGTGGCCTGCGCGAAATCGGTCGTTACCATGACCGAGTCGGGCAATCGATAACCCGGGAAAAAGCGACGGTTTTCGCGACTGGCGAACAAGTCCTGCGCAACATCCTCTTCGCGCGACCAGAGCGTGACCGCATGACGGGCGGCGAAGGCAATCGCCAGCGCCGTACCCCAGGCTCCAGCCCCAAGCAGGGAAATTCTCATAGGCCCCAGACCTGTGTCGAACGAATGTAGCCCACCGCGCCATCACGGTGACGGACCTTGGCCCAGCCGGCGGCAGCCGCTTCGATAAATTCGACGGCCACCCACTTGTCGAGTTCCGCCAGCACCGGCGCCTCGGGCTTGTCTGACTGGCGGATCTGCGCCTGCGGCGCCGTCACCACCAGTGTCCGGCGCTCGGCCAGGCTACGCGCCTCGACCCACGCCAGCGTACCCTCGGCATCCCGAACCTTGAGCCAGCCTTCGAGGCGAACCACCACCTCGACCGGCGTCTGCGCCTTGATCAGATAAAGCTTCTTGCCTTTCTGGGAAGGCGCATCGTAGAGAATGGCGGCCGGCACGTCGACCGAACGATAATCGGCCGCCTGCGCTGCGGCGGCCAGACCGAGCAGCGACAGGATCAACAGTGTCGGGCGCCACATGACCATCTTATTGGATGGTCACTTCGGTCGGAGCCGAGGACTGCTCCTGCTCTTGCAGGCGCTGCATGTACATGGCCTCGAAATTGACCGGCTGCAGCACGATGGGCTGGAAGCCGGCACGGGTGACGGCATCGGCCACAACTTCGCGGGCGTACGGATAGAGGATGTTCGGGCAGGCGACGGCGATCAGCGGCTCCATTTGCTCTTCCGGCACATTCATGATGCGGAAGATACCGGCCTGGCCGACCTCGACGAGGAAAACGGTCTTTTCGCCGATCTTGGCGGTCACAGTCACGGTCAACGCAACTTCGTAGACACCTTCACCGACGCCGCGACCGTTGCTGTTGAGCTGGATTTGGATCTGCGGACTTTCGCGCTCGAGGAAAATTTCCGGTGCATTCGGCACTTCGACGGAGAGATCCTTGACGTAGAGCTTTTCAATACCGAAGACCGGTTGATCGTTTTGTTCCATGATGTTCTTTCAAAAATAAAGGGATGAATCGGGTTTCAGGCCTTGCCTTCGAGCAGCGGCAACAATTTGCCTGCCGCATCGAGCGCGTAGAGATCGTCGCAGCCACCGACATGGGTTTCGCCGATGTAGATCTGCGGCACAGTACGGCGCTGAGTTTTCTGCATCATTTCATCACGCCGGTCGGGATCGAGATCGACACGAACCTCCTCGATAGTCTCCACGCCGCGCGCCTTGAGCAATTGCTTGGCACGCACGCAGTAGGGGCAAACCGCCGTGGTGTACATCAGGACAGCCGCGCTCATTTTTTCGAGGCCCCCTTCTTGATCGGGTAGCCAGCGCCCACCCAGGCATCGACGCCACCGGCCAGGTTGTAGATCTTGCTGAAGCCGTGCTTTTTCAGCTCACCGCCAGCCTTGCCCGAACGCATCCCGGATGCGCAGCAAAGGAGTACCGGCTTGTCCTTGAATTTCTCCAGTTCGCCGACCCTTTCAGTCAGCTTGGCAAGCGGAATATTGCGCGCCTCGGGCAAATGACCGGAGGCGAACTCGGCGGCCTCGCGCACATCGACGATTTGCGCATCCTCGCGATTGATCAGCAAGGTCGCCTCGCCGGGATTGACGCTGTTGCCGGCCGGCCGCATGAATAACGGGAAGAGCAGCCCGAGGCCGCTGACCACGACGATCGACACCAGCATGATGTTCTGGTTGACAAACTCCATCGGCACTGCTTATTCCTCCACGCCACAAAAGACTTCGCGCATCATACCGACGAGCTGCAGGGTGCGTTGATCGCCCACCCGATAAAAAACACGATTGGCATCCTTGCGCGTCACCAGCACGCCTTTTTCGCGCAGGATGGCCAGATGTTGAGAGATGTTGCTCTGCGAGGTACCGACGGCATCGACGATTTCCTGGACGCAGGCCTCCTGATCGCCAAGCACGCAGAGAATCTTCAGGCGCAACGGATGGGCGATGGATTTCAGGGCCCGGGCTGCGAGCTGGATGTGCTCCTGCTTCTCGATCAGGCTGAAAGAGGGTGTTTCCAAGTCAAAACCTCGTTAAGGGTGAATGGAGCATTATAAAATAAGGCCTTGCATTTCGCCGACCTTAATCGATTACCCACCCGCATGGCTCAATCTACCGCACGCAGCGCCGCCCGCCGGCGCGAGCATTCGTCCGGCCGGCCGCGTGCGATGCCATGGGCATTAGCCCTCGTTCTACTCTGGCCGGGCATCGAGCCAGCTCTTGCCAACCGTCCAACAGCCGGGACGACTCCCGAGATCGCCGAAAAACAGGCTGACCTCGGTGAACTGCGCAATCGCATCGACAGCCTGCGCAAGGATCTCAACGCCAATGTCGAAAACCGGGCTGACGCGGCAGACCGGCTGCGCGAATCGGAGCGCCAGATTTCCCACCTGCAGCGCGAACTGCACGATCTCACTGAGCGCCGCAGCAAGCTGCAGCGAACGCTCAAGGAGCTGGAAGCCCAGTCGCAGGAACTCGGCCTGACGTTGAGCCAACAACAAGCTCAGCTCGAACGGCTGCTCTACAAGCAATACCTGCGCGGCTCGCCCGATGCCCTGCAAATGTTGCTCAATGGCGACGACCCCAACCAGACAGCCCGCGACCTGCGCTACTTCTCGGCCATCGCCCAAACGCGTGCCGAATTGATGGGCGAAATCAACGCCACGCTCCGCAAAAAAAAGGCCCTTGCCGCCGACGCCAAGGAGCGCGGCGCGGAGCTTGCCGAAGTCGAAGCCGAGCAACAGAAGCGCCATGCCGAACTGCAGAAGCAGCGCGAGGAGCACAAGGCCCTGTACGCCGAGATTTCAAGCAAGGTGAATGCCCAGCGCAAGGAAATCGGCAACCTTCAACAAAACGAAAAGCGCCTGACCCAACTGATCGACCGCCTTTCGCGGATTCTCGCCGCCCAGGCCGCGCAGGCGGCTCGCGCCGCCAAGGAAGCGGAAGCGGCACGCCTGGCGGAAGCTGCTCGCCAGAAGGAGAAAAACCGGGCGCGCACCAATACGGAAGAGAAGGAGCCACCCCGCCCGACGACGCCTAGCGAACCCAGCCGGCCGCGCCCTGTCGAAGCGGAGAACCGTTACGAACCGGTCGCCAGCGACGGCAGTTTCGCCCGACAGCGCGGCAACCTGCGCTTGCCGGTACGCGGTACCGTCTCCGGTCGCTTCGGCAGTCCGCGCGATGGCGGCGGCACCTGGCGCGGCCTGTTCATCAAGGCCGGCCCGGGCAGCGACGTCAAGGCAGTCGCCAGCGGCCGGGTCGTCTTCGCGGAATGGATGCGCGGCTTTGGCAACCTGCTGATCGTCGACCACGGCGACGCCTACCTGTCGATCTACGGCAACAACGATTCTCTGCTCAAACAGGTCGGGCAGGCCGTGAAAGGCGGCGAAACAGTCGCTACCGTTGGCAACAGCGGGGGCAATCCGGATTCCGGTTTATACTTTGAGCTCCGCCACCAGGGGCAACCGATCGACCCGATGAAATGGGCAAGTCTGAAATGAGCAAAACGAAAACCATCAGTTTGACTTTGGGCGGCTTCATCGCCGGCGCCCTCCTCAGCCTGCAGATTCCTGCACTGGCCGACAAGGAGGTCAAGCCGGGCCTGCCGATCGACGAACTGCGTACCTTTGCCGAGGTATACAGCGCGATCAAGCAGGGCTATGTCGAGCCGGTCGAAGACAAGAAGATGATCACCAATGCCATTTCCGGCATGCTCTCCAACCTCGATCCGCACTCGGCCTATCTCGATGCCGATGCCTTCAAGGACCTGCAGGTCGGCACCCAGGGCGAGTTCGGCGGCCTCGGCATCGAGGTCGGCATGGAAGATGGCCTGGTCAAGGTTGTCTCACCGATCGAAGATACCCCGGCCTACCGCGCCGGCGTCAAGGCCGGCGACCTGATCTTCAAGCTCGACGACACGCCGGTCAAAGGCCTGACGCTGTCCGAAGCCGTCAAGAAGATGCGCGGCAAGCCGAAGACCCCGATCAAGCTCGGTATCCTGCGCAAGGGCGAAACCAAACCGCTGGAAATCACCCTGATCCGTGAAGTCATCAAGGTCCAAAGCGTCAAATCCAAGATTACCGAACCGGGTTACGGCTGGATTCGCATCACCCAGTTCCAGGACAATACCATCGCCGAACTGGCCAAGCACCTCGGCAATCTCTACAAGGAAGGCAGCCTGCGCGGCCTGGTACTCGACCTGCGCAACGATCCGGGCGGTCTGCTCAACGGCGCCATTGGGGTTTCCGCAGCCTTCCTGCCGCCTGAGGTCAAGGTCGTGTCGACTGACGGCCGGACCGAAGATGCGAAGCAGGAATTCCTCGCCCGCCCCCGCGACTACCTGCGCGGCGCGAAGGAAGACCCGCTACGCGCCATCCCGGCCGAGGTCAAGAAGGTGCCGATGGTCGTCCTGGTCAATGGCGGCTCGGCATCAGCCTCCGAAATCGTCGCCGGCGCCCTGCAGGATTACAAGCGCGCCGTGATCATGGGCACCCAGACATTCGGCAAGGGCTCGGTCCAGTCCGTTCTGCCGCTTCCGGGCAACACCGCCATCAAGTTAACTACGGCCCGTTACTACACGCCAGAAGGTCGCTCGATCCAGGCCAAGGGTATCGTTCCCGACATCGTCGTCGAAGAGACGGCGAACGGCGGCAGCAACACGCCACGCATCCGCGAAGCCGACCTCGATCGTCACCTGATGAACGACAAGGAGAAAGAAGCCGCCAAGGAAACGCCCAAACCCGATGCCAAGCCGGCAAGCAAGGCACCAGCCAAACCGGGCAAGGACAAGAATGGCAAGGATGAGGACGAGGCCGAAATGCCAACGCGTCTTGAATACGCCAGCAAGTCGGACTATCAATACCAGCAGGCGATCAATCTGCTCAAGGGACTGCAGATCATGCAGAGCAAGGCTAAATAGCGGTTTTGACGGGAGGAAGCATGCCCACGGATCTGAAGAAGAAACGCGAGATTCTGTTCTCGAAGTTCCCGCCCGGGCAGGTGCCCGAGGCGGCCGACGATCTGCAGCGCCTCGAGGCGGTCGCAGTGGAGCCTAAGTACGAAAAACGCTCCCTCGACGTGGCCTATGAGCTCACCGACCATACCCTGCGGGAACTCGACGAGCACCTGGTGGACAAGGGCTACCACCTCGACAACACCTTGATGACCAAGCTGACGCGTGCGTTGATCTACTACGTCGAGGAAACGCAGTTGCACAACATCGGCGCTCCGGAAAAACGCCTCAAGCGCTCTGCCCAGGAAGCCTACGTCAAGGCCTGGGAGCACCACCCGCATGGCGACCACGACGACACCCCGCCGGAGTGGCGGGAGTACAAGTAAAGAGCCGCCTGCAACTCGATGACCGATGAGCAGCTTCTCCGCTACAGCCGCCACATCCTGCTCGACGCAATCGGCATCGACGGCCAGGAGCGCATTCTCGCCGCGCACGCGCTGATCATCGGCGCCGGCGGTCTGGGCTCACCAGCCGCGCTCTATCTGGCCTCGGCCGGCATCGGCCGGATCACCTTGGTCGATGACGACACGGTTGATTTCACCAATCTGCAACGGCAAATTCTCCACACCCAAGCCCGCGTCGGCATGCCCAAAGCGGCCTCAGGTCAGGCGGCCCTGCAGGCGATCAACCCGGAAATCGCCATCGTGCCGTTGCAAGAAAGGCTTTCGGGCGAGGCACTGGACGCACTGGTGGCAACGGCCGACATCGTGCTCGATTGCACTGACAACTTCACGACACGCCATGCGATCAACCGGGCTTGCGTCCATCACCGGAAGCCCTTGGTCTCCGGTGCCGCGATTCGCTTCGATGGCCAGATCAGCGTCTACGACCTGCGCCGCAACGACTCACCGTGCTACCACTGCCTTTTCCCTGAGGGGGAGGATGTCGAGGAGGTCCGCTGCGCGGTAATGGGCGTCTTCGCGCCGCTGACCGGCATCATCGGCACCATGCAGGCGGCCGAGGCATTGAAGCTGGCGGCCAATATCGGGGAAAGCCTGACCGGGCGGCTGTTGCTGCTCGACGCCATGGACATGGAATGGCGTACCGTGAAATTCCGCAAGGACGCCGGTTGCGCCGTGTGCGGACCTACGCCGGCCGGGCAAGCACCCGGATATCTGCCCCGACCTGCCGCAGATCCCGAATCTGCAGGCGGCGCTTGCCGTCTAGCGTAGCCAACTCCGGCAGGTTAAACAGGCCGCTCGCCTCGTGGCCAATCAGGCAAGGCGCCAGGTAGAGCAGTAATTCGTCGACCAAGCCCTCGCGCATCAGCGAACCGTTCAGCTTGAAGCCAGCTTCGGCATGCACCTCATTGATGCCGCGCCGCCCGAGTTCTTCGAGCAGGTCCCGTAGTTCAACCTTGCCGGCGGCATTGGGCAGAATGACGACTTCCGCACCTGCCGCACGCAAGGCCGCCACCTTTTCCGGCTGCTCGACCGCACCGGCGACCAACACCGGTCCGCCCTGCAAAATACGAGCGGCCAGCGGTGTTTCGAACTTGCTATCGACCACCACGCGCAGCGGCTGTCGCGTCGTCTCGACATCACGCACACTCAATTGCGGATCATCGTCGCGTACCGTGCCGATCCCGGTCAGGATGGCGCATGCCCGTGCTCGCCAGGCATGGCCGTCGCGCCGCGCCTCCGGGCCGGTAATCCACTGACTGACGCCGTTGTTGAGCGCGGTCTTGCCATCCAGACTGGCCGCGACCTTGAGGCGCAACCACGGCCGGCCCCGCGTCATGCGCGAAACGAAGCCGATGTTGAGTTCCCGCGCCTCGCTCTCAAGCAAGCCGACAGCGACCTCGATGCCTGCCGCTTGCAGGATGGCGACACCCCGCCCGGCAACCAGCGGATTGGGATCGGCCATCGCCGCCACGACACGGACAACACCGGCAGCAATCAGCGCCTCGGCGCAGGGGGGGGTGCGGCCGTGATGGCTGCAGGGCTCCAGCGTGACATAAGCGATTGCGCCAAGCGCCATTTCACCCGCCTGACGCAACGCGTGGATTTCGGCGTGCGCCTCGCCAGCCCGCTCATGCCAGCCCTCGCCGACGATTTCGCCATCACGGACCAGGACGCAGCCAACCCGTGGATTAGGCGTCGTCGTCCATAGACCGCGCTCGGCCAGTTGCAAGGCGCGGGCCATCATGCCGTGATCGACGGCAGTGAAGCTCATTTTTTGCGGGAAGAGGGTGAAACCTCGCGGATCGCCCGGGAGAAGGCATCCACGTCTTCAAAGTTGCGATAGACCGAGGCAAAGCGGATGTAGGCCACCTTGTCGAGCTTCTTCAGTTCGCGCATCACCAGTTCGCCCAGTTGTTGCGTACTGACTTCGCGCTCACCGGCCGAAAGCAGGATTTCCTCGATATCAACCACGGCCGCATCGACCGACTCGATCGGCACCGGCCGCTTGCGCAGGGCGAGATCGAGGCTGGCGCGCAGCTTGGCACGGCTGAACTCGGTACGCAGGCCATTTTTCTTGACCACCTGCGGCAACTGGATTTCCGCGCGCTCGTAGGTCGTGAAACGCTTGTCGCAGGCATTGCACTTCCGGCGACGCCGGACGGTATCGCCCTCGTCGTTGAGACGGGTATCGGCCACCGCCGTATCTTCAGCGCCGCAGAAAGGACATTTCATAGCTGTTCGTCGCTCATTGTTGGTTGCCAGTCAATGACCAGCAACCAACAACGCTCAAGCGCCGTAAACCGGGAACTTCTTGCACAGCGCCGAAACCTTGGCGCGCACATCGGCCGCCACCTTCTCGTCGTTCGGTGCGTCGAGCACATCGGCGATCAGGTGGGCGATCTGCTCCGCTTCGAGTTCGGTGAAGCCGCGCGTCGTCATGGCCGGGGAGCCGATCCGGATACCCGAAGTGACGAAGGGCTTCTGCGGGTCGTTCGGGATGCCGTTCTTGTTGACCGTGATGTGGGCATTGCCCAGCAGCGCCTCGGCTTCCTTGCCGGTCAGGTTCTTCGGACGCAGGTCGACCAAGAAGACGTGGCTCTCGGTGCGACCGGAAACGATGCGCAGGCCGCGCTCTTCGCCCAGCACGCGGGCCATGACGCGGGCGTTGTTGATGACCTGTTCCTGATAGTTGCGGAACTCCGGCGTCGCCGCTTCCTTGAAGGCGACCGCCTTGGCAGCGATGACGTGCATCAGCGGGCCGCCCTGCAGGCCCGGGAAGATGGCGGAGTTGATGGCCTTTTCATGCTCAGCCTTCATCAGCACAACACCACCACGCGGGCCGCGGAGGGTCTTGTGGGTGGTCGTGGTGACGACGTCAGCGAAAGGCACCGGGTTCGGGTAAAAACCGGCGGCGATCAGACCGGCGTAGTGGGCCATGTCGACCCAGAAAATGGCGCCGACTTCCTTCGCGATCTTGGCGAAGCGCTCGAAATCGATGCGCAGGGCGTAGGCCGAGGCACCGGCGACGATCAGGCGCGGCTTGTGCTCGCGAGCCAGCGCTTCCATCTTGTCGTAGTCGATCTCTTCCTTTTCGTTCAGGCCGTAGGAGACGACGTTGAACCATTTGCCGGACATGTTGAGCGGCATGCCGTGGGTGAGATGGCCGCCTTCGGCCAGGCTCATACCCATGATGGTGTCGCCCGGCTTGCAGAAAGCCATCAGCACGGCCTGGTTGGCCTGCGAACCGGAGTTAGGCTGGACGTTGGCGGCATCGGCACCGAACAGGGCCTTGATGCGGTCGATGGCGATCTGCTCGGCAACGTCGACGTGTTCGCAACCGCCGTAGTAACGCTTGCCCGGGTAGCCTTCGGCGTACTTGTTGGTGAGCTGGGAGCCTTGCGCTTCCATGACAGCCTTGCTCACGTAGTTTTCAGACGCGATCAGTTCGATGTGGTCTTCCTGACGCTTGTTTTCGGCCTCGATGGCCTTCCACAGTTCAGGGTCAACTTTTGCCAGGGTGTCTTTCGCGGAAAACATGGGGAATGCCTCAAGCCATTGAAGAAAAGGGGGAAGATTCTATCACGAAGGCAGTTCGTCAAGGGCGCCGGGCTCCAGGTG
>JAEUOD010000112.1 GCA_016791065.1 Dechloromonas sp.
GGCAAGGCCAACCAGTATTTCCTGCGCGGCTTCAACCTCGACCACGGCAGCGATTTTTCCACTCACGTCATGGGCATGCCGATCAACATGGCCAGCCACGCCCACGGCCAGGGCTACATGGACCTCAATTTCCTGATTCCCGAGCTGGTCAGCACGGTGAAGTACAAGAAGGGCGTTTACGGGGCCGAGGACGGCGATTTCGCGACCAGCGGCAGCGCCCGCATCGACTACCAGCGCACGCTGGCTGCCCCTTTCATCGACCTCAGTCTCGGCCGGCACAACTACCGCCGCCTGCTGACCGCCGGCAGCACCGAGATCAACGGCTTCAACCTGCTCGCCGGCGTCGAGCTCGCTGGCAACGACGGCCCCTGGGAGCAGCCGGAAAACCTGGAAAAGCAGAACGCCGTGTTCCGCCTCTCCTCGGGCACGACAAGCAACGGCTTTGCCGTCACGGCCATGCTCTACAAGGCCGACTGGACGGCTTCCGAACACGTCCCCGAGCGCGCCATCACAAGCGGCGAGATCGGCCGTTACGGCACCCTGGTCAAGAACGACGGCGGCCAGACCCATCGCTACAGCCTGTCCGGCGAATGGGCACGAACCAGCGAGAACGGCACTACCCGGGCCAATGCCTACGTGATCGACTACGGCCTCAACCTGTTCTCGGCGCCCTCCGGCTACATCAGCGGCCTGTCCGGCGACCAGCATGAGCAAGCCGACCAGCGCACCGTCTGGGGCGGCGACCTACGCCATACCTGGTTCCTCGGCTCGCAATTGCGTGATACCGAACTAACGGCTGGCCTGCAACTGCGCCAGGACCGCATCGGCAAGGTCGGTCTGTACAACACCGAGAACCGCCAGCGCACCAACACGGTCCGCGAGGACAGGATTACCGAAACGGCGAGCGGCGGCTTCCTTGATGCCAGAACGCAATGGCTGCCCTGGCTGCGCACCAATATTGGCGTCCGCCATGACCTGATCCACGCCGAAGCGAAGGCGCTGGGCGGCGCCCACAACATGGCCAATGGCGGCGAGATCTCGGCCCACCAGACCAGCCCGAAGCTCGGCGCCGTTATCGGCCCCTTCGATCTGCTCGGTCCGACCGAGTTCTACGCCAACTGGGGTCACGGCTTCCACAGCAACGACGTGCGCGGCGCCACGGCCCGGGTCAATCCGCAGGACGGCAGCAGCGCCGATGCCGTACCGCTGATCGTCAAGGCCAAGGGAGGCGAACTCGGTCTTCGCATCGTGCCGCTACCCGGCTGGAACAGCAGCCTGTCGCTCTGGCAGATGGAGCTCGCCTCCGAACTGGTCTTCATCGGCGATGAAGGCATTACCGAGCCGAAGGGCGCCTCGCAACGCTCCGGTGTTGAATGGTCCAACTATTTCAGCCCCGTCTCCGGCCTTATTGTCGATGCCGACCTCGCGCTGTCGAAGGCGCGCTTCATGGAAGAGATCAATGGCGGCCGGCATGTGCCCAACGCCGTACCGCTGACCGTCTCGCTGGGTCTGTCTTACGACGATGGCGGCCCCTGGTTCGGCGGTTTGCGCATGCGCTATCTGGGCGCCTACGCGCTGGAAGAGACCGGCAGGGAAAAATCTGGCGCCTTCTGGATGACCAATCTCAAACTCGGCTACCGTTTCAACAAGCAATGGCAGGCGACCCTCGACGTGCTCAACCTGTTCGACCGTAAGGCCAACGACATTGAATATTGGGGCGGCTCCTGCACGCGCAACGAAGCCCTGGCTGGTACCGGCGGCTGTGGCTCGGGATCGGCCATCGACGGCCGCCTGGTACATCCGCTGGAGCCGAGAACAGCACGCATCGGCCTGCGCCTCAGTTTCTAGTCGCCCCGTGGCTCCTCCCCCGCTTGGGGAGGAGCTATCATTTGCCCCCCACGCATTAGCCAACCGCCATGCCTGCCTGTCCCGCACTCCTGATTGCCGCCCCCGCCTCCGGCCAGGGCAAGACCACCGTCACCGCCGCCCTGGCCCGGCTGCATGCCCGGCAGGGCCGGCGTGTCACCGTCTTCAAGTGCGGGCCGGATTTTCTCGACCCGCAGATCCACGGCTTCGCCTCTGGTCGCCCCTGCCAGAACCTCGATCTCGGCATGTGCGGCGAGGCCGATGCCCGCTGGCGCCTGGCCCGCGCCGCTGCCGATTCCGACCTGATCCTGGTCGAGGGCGTCATGGGCCTGTTCGACGGCCAGCCGTCGGCCGCCGATATCGCCTGTCGTTTCAACATCCCGGTCATGGCCCTGATCGACGCCGGCGCCATGGCCCAGACCTTCGGGGCCCTCGCCCACGGCCTGGCCAGCTATCGACCGGGCCTGCCCTTCGCCGGCGTCCTGGCCAACCGTGTCGGCAGCACCCGCCACGCCGACATCCTGCGTGATTGCCTGCCGCCCGGCATGGGCTGGTTCGGCGCGCTGCCGAAGAGCGCCGACAGCCTGCCGGAACGGCATCTCGGGCTGCTCCAGGCGGTAGAGATCACCGATCTCGAAGCCCGTCTCGACCGTCTGGCCGACGCGCTGGCCGCCAGTGCCAGCGTCGACCTGCCACCCTCGGTCACCTTCGCCGACGCCGCACCACCGGCCATTCCACCCCTGCTGGCGGGCAAAACCATCGCCATCGCCCGCGATGCCGCCTACGGCTTCATCTACCCGGCCAACCTCGAAATCCTGGTGCAACTTGGCGCCGAACTGCGTTTCTTCTCGCCGGTCGCCAGCGAGGCCTTGCCGGCATGCGATGCGGTCTGGCTCCCGGGCGGCTACCCCGAACTGCATGCTGATAGCCTCAGTGACCAGACAGCACTCTGGTCGGCACTGCACGCCCATGTCGACGCCGGCAAACCGCTGCTCGCCGAGTGCGGCGGCATGATGAGCCTGTTCGAGGCTGTCGTGGACAAGGCTGGCGTCACGCATCGCTTCGGTGGCCTGCTGCCTGGGCGCTCGGTGATGCAGCAGCGACTGGCCGCCCTCGGTACGCAATTCGTCGAATTGCCGGAAGGACGGATTGCCGGCCACACCTTCCATTACTCGAAAAGCGAGACACCGCTCGCCCCGCTGGTTCGCGCGCAAACGGCCGAGGGCCGCGAAGGCGAGGCGGTCTTCCGCCGCCAACGCCTGACTGCCTCCTACGTGCACCTCTACTTCCCGTCGAATCCCGCTGCCGTCGCCGCCTTGCTCGGCCCGTGATACTTCGATTTTATGGAATCGTCGTTGCGATTTAATCTTGTTTTTTCTGGATTACTTGCCGTTACACTTACGCTGTAACTTTCACCCACGGAGACATACGATGAAAAACTTTGCCCTGATGGCAGCCGCCCTGGTACTCGGCTTCACGCTGAGCATCGGCGATGCGGAAGCCAAGCGCCTCGGCGGCGGCAGTTCGTCCGGCATGCAGCGCCAGTCGGTCAGCCCGAGCGCCCCGCCGTCCGCCACCAAGCAGGCTGCGCCGCAACAGGCCCCAGCCGCTGCACCTGCCGCCCAACCCAAGCGTTCCTGGATGGGTCCGCTCGCCGGTCTCGCCGCCGGTCTCGGCCTCGCCGCGCTGGCCTCGCACTTCGGCTTCGGCGAAGAACTCGCCAACATGATGATGATCGGCCTGCTGGTGATGGCCGTGGTCATGGTCATCGGCTTCGTCATGCGCAAGAAGGCCGCAGCCAGCCAGCCGGGCGGGATGCAATACGCCAACGCGGGCGCTGGCAACAGCTACGGTCGTCCGGCTCCGGCTGAATTCACCCCGGCCGGCGGTTCGTCCTACGCTCCGGCTGCGGCTGCCGCGAGCGGCGGTTCGATTCCGGCCAATTTCGATGTCGATGCCTTCGTCCGCAACGCCAAGGTCAACTTCATCCGCCTGCAGGCAGCCAACGATGCCGGCAACCTCGACGACATCCGCGAATTCACCTCACCCGAGATGTTTGGCGAAATCAAGCTGGCGATGGCTGAGCGCGGCAACGCCAAGCAGGAAACCGACGTCGTCCAGCTCAATGCGGAAGTGCTCGACGTGGCTGAAGAAGCCACCCGCTACGTCGTCAGCGTCCGCTTCCACGGCCTGATCCGCGAGGAGCAGAACGCCCCTGCGGGCCCGTTCGACGAAATCTGGCACATGACCAAGCCGACCGACGGTAGCCGCGGCTGGACGCTGGCCGGTATCCAGCAAGTCCAGTAAGCCACGCTGTAGCAATCCAGGCCGGGGGAGCGATCCCACCGGCCTTTTTTTCGCCCGCCGAAAGCCAGAAGGGAGGCTCACGATGCGAAGAATTGCCTTATCCGCCATCCGCCTTTATCAGCGCCATTTGTCGCCGCACAAGGGATTTTGCTGCGCCTACCGCCATCACACCGGCCACGCCAGCTGTTCCGAGCTGGGCTATCGCACGATTCGCCGTTTCGGCCTGGTCAATGGCCTGGAGTTGCTGCGCCGGCGCCTCGATAAATGCGGGCTTGCCCATCGCCGTTACAACCAAGCTCCGGCCCGGCATTTCCGCAACCAAGCCGGTTTCTGCGACCTGTCCTGCGATTTCGATTGCGGCGACAGCCTGCTTTCCGACTGCTCGCCCTGCGACTGCGGCGACTGGGGGTCGTCGCGCAAGGATGATGAGAAGGAAAAGGACATCCACCTCCCGCCGCAACGCGGCGTGCGCACCTGAACGGCCGCGCCTAGCTCGAACAGCTGACTTCCAGCCCGCTCGCCCAGTCAGGCGGCAGGGCAGCGTAATCCTCGTATTCCGGCTGTTCGTCGTAGGGCTGGCGCAGGCAGGCTAGCAGGCGACGGACCTCCGAGAAATCGCCGGCCTTGGCCTTGCGGATGGCCTGTTCGGCCAGCCAGTTGCGCAGCACGTATTTCGGATTGGCGGCGCGCATGGCGGCCTGGCGCTCGGCATCGTTCCAGGGAGTCTGCGCCAGGCGGGCTCGCCAGTGGGCAAGCCAGGCATCACAGGCGGCACGGTCGACGAAAAGATCACGGAGCGGCGCATCGGCCGGCGCACCGACCGCTTCGCCAGGCAGTTTGGACAAGGCGCGGAAAAACAGGGTGAAGTCGGGCCGATGCTGCTGCAGGAAGCCGAAGGTTTCGCCGATGAAGGCCTCGTCGTCATCGGTTCCGGCGCGCAGGCCGAGCTTGGCGCGCATGTGGCGCTCGAAGGCGTTTTCAAAAGCCTCGCCGTAGGTTTCGTCGATCGCGTCGCGCGTCTGCTTCGGCCGCTTGATCAGCGGCAGAAAGGCTTCGGCCAGGCAATAGAGGTTCCACTGCGCGACATGCGGCTGGTTGCGGTAGGTATAGCGGCCCTGATGGTCGGAGTGATTGCAGATATGCCCGGCGTCGAAAGCTTCCATGAAACCGAAGGGACCGTAGTCGAGGGTCAGGCCCAAGATCGACATATTGTCGGTGTTCATCACGCCGTGCATGAAACCGACCGCCATCCAGTGCGCCATGAGCTCGCCGGTACGGCGCGACACGTCGCGCAACAGGGCCTCGTAGGGATTGGCGGCATCCCGGCATTCCGGGCGGAAGGTATCGATCACGTAGTCGGCGAGTTGCTGCAATTCCTGCGGCCGGTCGCGCGAGGCCCAGTGCTCGAAGGAACCGAAACGGACGAAGCCGGGCGCGACGCGAGTGACGACGGCGGCGGTTTCGATTTCCTCGCGGCGCACCGGGTAGTCGGCCCCGATCACGCAGAGCGCCCGCGTCGTCGGTACGCCGAGGCCGGCCATCGCTTCCGAACAAAGGAATTCGCGGATCGACGAACGCAGCACGGCGCGGCCATCGGCGCCGCGCGAATAGGGCGTGCGACCCGCCCCCTTGAGCTGGATTTCCCAATGCCCCTGGTCGTTGCGGAGGCCGCCGAGCAGGTGCGCCCGGCCGTCGCCGAGTTGGCCGGCCCAGACGCCGAACTGGTGGCCGGAATAGACCGCGGCGAGCGGCGCGCTGCCAGGCAGCAGGCGATTGCCAGCGAAGAGCTCGGCGAATTGCGGACTGGCAAGCAGCTCCGGCGGCAGGCCGAGCAACTCGGCGACCTCCTCGCTGATCGCCACGACATAGGGATCGGGCAGCGGTTGCGGCGCGAGGCGGGTGTAGAAGGTTTCGGGCAGGCTGGCGAAACTGTTGTCGAAGGCAGGCAGGTCGAGCGGCAGGGATTCCGGGGCGTTCATCGGCGGCTTTGTCGGGTTTCGGGCAAAAGAGAGGGGCTGATCCGTTGTGCAGCAAGCGGCATGCCGGATGGCCCGATATCTGAACGCAAAACCGCCCAATAGTTCGGCGAGAAGCCGCCACGGGCAAGCGGCGAGGTCATGCGTTAAACTGCGTGCCCATGCGCCGCTATCCCTTTTCCTTCATTGCCCTGAGCGTGCTCGGCACCCTCTGCGCCATTCCCGGCATCCTCAGTTTCGCCGGCTTCGGCGCTGCGCTGCACCCCATCCTCGACGACCCGATGGCCGGCCTCGCCTTCATCGTGTCGGCCGTCGCCCTGTTCGGTTCGGCGGCCTTCCCGCTGGTCATCGCCCGGCTCAAGCAGAGCGATCCCGACTGATCAGTCGATGAAGCGGCCACCCTTGCCGACAATCGAGAGATCGACGAAACGCGATCCCTCGTGGTCGCCCGGAGCCCAGCGGACATTGACGCCGCCGAGATCGAAGCGTGAGGATTCCAGCGTACGGATCAGGCTCGCCCGCGTCAGGTCGGGACCGTTGGCGCGCAGGGCGGTAACCAGCGCCTTGGCGGTCAGGTAGCCTTCCAGCTCGCCGTAGCTGTATTCGCCCTCGCTCAACTTGGCCTTGCGCACGGCCTCCTGGAATTCGCGGGTGATCGGGTGCTTGCGGTCACGCGGATTGGGCACGACCTGGGCGAAGACCATGCCGCGCGCCACCGGGCCGAGCGTCTCGGCAATCTGCGTCGAACCGGAATTGACCCCCATGAAGCTGGTGCCCAAGCCGGCCGCGCGCGCCTTGGCGACGAGGCGCTGATAGAGGCCGCTCGATCCGTGGTTGAAGACCATGCCCGGATTCTTGTCGGCGATCGTCTTCACCATCTGGTCCAACTGGGCATCGCTGACCTCGCCCTTGAAGGGCAGGTCGGCCGCCACCTGCATGCCCAGTTCGCTGGCGATCAGGCGGACGTTCTCCAGATGCGCCTGACCGACCTCGGTATCGGCCCGCAGCAGGCCGACCGAGGTCAGGCCGATGCTCTTGCCCCAGGTCATCAGCGCTCGGAATTCCTCGCGATGCTCGGCGCGGACCGGGAAGACATAAGGCTGATGCGGCCGGCGCAATGTCGGCGAGCCAGCCATCGGGCCAAAGAAAGGCACTTTCAGTTCGTTCGCCACCTTGGCGACGGCGGTGGAAGGCCCGCCCTCGATCGAGCCGAAGAGGATGAAGGCGCCCTCGGCGAGCAACTGGCGCGCATTGGCCTCGGCCTTGTCGGCCTTGTTCCCGTCGTCCAGCACCTGGAGAACGATCTTGCGGCCATGGACGCCACCCTCGGCATTGACCTTGTCGACATAGAGCCTGACCCCGCGCGCCGCAGCCGTGCCATAGGCATTCTTGCCGCCATCCAGAGAGATGTTCTGGCCGAGAACGATGGTCTTGTCGGTGACGCCGGTTTCCGCGGCCAAAGCCAGCGAGGACAGCAAACCGAGCCCGACACAGAGCAACTTGAACGACATGTTTCCCCCTTGCTTTTTATGCGTTCAGGCAGTGTAGCCTGAACCGTCGCCAGGCGGGATCAGGCTTCCCGCATCAGCCGCCAGTACTGGAATTTGAGCGTCGCGGCGGCACCGGCCACGATGGCGACGAAGGTGATGATGGAGCCGAGCGCCAGGGTCGAGAAACCGGTAATGCCCTGGCCCACCGTGCAGCCCATGGCGACGACGCCGCCGAAGCCCATGAGCGCCGCACCGAGCAGGTGGCTGGCGGTGTCCTCGATGCTGGCGAAGCCCTCCCAGCGGAAGGTGCCGGTGAGCAGCGCCCAGGCGCCGGAACCCGCGATCACGCCGAGCACGGTGGCGATGGCGAAGGTCATCGTGCGGCTGGTGTCCGACCACAGCATGAGCAGTTCCAGCGTGTAAGCCTGCGGCGCGACGAAGGTCAGCGATTCCATGCGGCCGCTGTTGGTGGCGATGAAGGCCTCCTCCAGCGTTTCCGGATGTTCGGCGATGTAGCCGAGGTGGCCGCTGACGTACCAGGCGGCGACCACCAGCAGGCCGGTGCCAAACCCGCCGAGCAGGTTGTCGAGGGTCCAGAAATCGCGCTTGAACAGGCAGAAAGCGGTCAGGCCGCCGCCGATCGCCAGCACGGCGAGGAGGAAAGCGGTTTTTGCCTCCAGTCCGGCCGCGGTGAGCAGGGCCGGCACGTCCTGCCCGCCGGGCAGCGTGAACGCGGCCTTTTCTAGCACATTGACCCGGAAGACGCCGAAGACGCCGCGCATCGTCATGTAGGCGACGAGGCCGAGCACGATGAAGACGACCAAGGACTTCAGGTTGCCGGCGCCGATCCGGATCAGCGTCTTCGACCCGCAACCCGAGGCGAGCACCATGCCGATGCCGAAGCTGAGGCCGCCAACGATGTAGGACAGCCACGTGAAATTGGGCGTGCGATAGATCGACTTGCCGAGATCGATCAGGCCGGCCGCATGCAGCGCCGCCGAGCCGAGGATGGCGACGCCAATGGCGAGAAGCCACATGCGCATGCGGTTCCAGTCCTCCATGTTCACGATGTCCGATACCGCGCCCATGGTGCAGAAATGGGTTTTCTGGCCAATCGCGCCAAAGACGAAGGAAACAGCGAAGGCGAGCCAGAGGACGGTGTTGGACGAGGGCAGGGCTTCCATGATCAGGAACGGTAGGGCGTGGGATCGGGTACGCCGGCGGCGGCAAAGCCTTCGGCGCGCAGGCGGCATGAATCGCAGACACCGCAGGCGCGGCCAAGTTCATCGGCCTGGTAGCAGGAAACGGTAAGGCCGTAATCGACGCCGAGTGCAGCGCCCATGCGGATGATCTCGGCCTTGGAAAGGTCGATCAGCGGGGCGTGAATGTGCAGCTTGTGGCCTTCGACGCCCGACTTGGTGGCGAGGTTGGCCATTTTCTCGAAGGCGGCGATGTATTCCGGGCGGCAATCGGGATAACCCGAGTAATCGACGGCATTGACGCCGACGAAGATGTCGTCGCTGCCCAGCACCTCGGCCCAGGCCAACGCCAGCGACAGCATGATGGTGTTGCGCGCCGGCACGTAGGTGACCGGAATGCCCGGATGCACGCCGTCGGTGGGCACGGCGATCGCCGTATCGGTCAGCGCCGAGCCGCCGAACTGCGCCAGGCCGAGGTTGAGCACGCGATGCTCCTTGGCGCCGAGTGCCTTGACGACGCGTTCGGCCGCCTGCAACTCGGCGCAATGGCGCTGGCCGTAATTGAACGACAGGCAGTAGCAATCAAAGCCCTGGCTGCGGGCGATGGCGAGGCAGGTGGCGGAATCGAGTCCACCGGAAAGGAGAACGACGGCTGGCTTCATCATGGGACGCGAATATACCCGAAAATCGCCCCTCCCCGAACCGGTATCTGCTTGTTCCTGCGCTACAATTTGGCGCTTTGACATCTTCCGGAGACTCCGATGCCGCTTCGCCTGACCGCCCTTGCCGCCGCCCTCATGCTGTCGGCATCCGCGTACGCTGCCGACCAGATCAAGGTCGGTTTCGTCTCCACGCTCTCCGGCCCGGGCGCCGGCCTCGGCGTGGACATCCGCGACGGTTTCAACCTGGCGATGAAGCATCTGGGCGGCAAGCTCGGCGGCCTGCCGGCCGAGGTCCTGATCGCCGACGACCAGCAAAGCCCCGATGTCGCCAAGCAGGCGGCCGACAAGTTCCTGAAGAAGGACAAGGTCGATTTCATGACCGGCATCGTCTTC